>JBIQHO010000461.1:0-2248 GCA_044508545.1 Bradyrhizobiaceae bacterium
GGCTGACGATCAGACTGCCGCGCCCCTCGCCCCTGTCGTGGATCGCGACGATCCGCGGCCGCGCCGAAACGGACGCGGCGATCGGAAGCGGCCGGTGTATCTCGACGCGCTCCGAAGCATGCACCACCCGTGCGAAGTCGAGGCCCGGATTGAGGTCTCGATACCAGAACCCCGGATAGGCAAGCGTCACCGCCATTGATGGCAGAGGCACCAGATTCCTTTCGTAGGCGAAGCGGAGTTCGGCCGGATCGCACCATTCCCACCCCGCCCCGACACCCAGGGCATACAGTATGATGTCGCGCTGCCCGTAGCTTTGTTCTATCTCTGGAAATTCGAATGCCATCAGGTCGTCGTAGCGCGACATCGATCACCTCCCGCGGCCGGCTGCCATACCCAGATAAAGCAAAAAGCTGAACCGCTCGCTCGGCCTTCGGCGACCTTGCGTGAGATAGACACGGACTTCGGCACGGTGTGCATGACGAGACCGTCGGACCTGGTCGATGCAGATGCTCAAGATCTTCTATCCGAACAGCAGTTGCGGTATCGCCAACGAGATCTCCGGAAAAATCGTGACCAGCGCCAGCGCAAACAGCAATGCGAAGAAGAACGGCATAACGCCTCGGAAGATGTCCTCGATCTTCACATCAGCCGGCAATGTCGCCTTCATCGCGAAGACGACCATCCCGAAGGGCGGCGTGAGCAGACCGAGTTCGACCGCAACGACGGTGATCATCCCGAACCAGATCGCATCGTAGCCAAAATTCGTGGCGATCGGCACCATGATCGGCATGGTGAGCAGAAGAATTGATACGGAATCGATAATGCAGCCGAGCAGCAGAAGCACAATGATGAATGCGACGATAATTACGCCGCCTGGCAGGTTGAGCATGGAGACCCATGTCGTCAGCAGTTCAGGGAGGCGCGAGAGAGTGAGCATGCGACTGTACATCTGCGCTGTAATCAGCAGGAAGAAAATGGAGGCGCAGCCCTGGCCGGTTTCCAGCAGGATGCGGAGCAGCGGACCGCCGCCGAGGCTGCCGCGCAGCAGCATCAGCACGATCGCACCGAGAGCGCCGATGGCGCCAGCTTCGGTCGGCGTGAACCAGCCGGCATAGATGCCGCCGAGCACGAGGGCGATCAGGACGAAGATCGGGCTGGTGCGCCCGATCACGGCCAAAGGCGGCTCGCGGTCGGACTCGCTCCGTTGGCCTTCGTGCCCGATTAGCCGGGGATTGAACCGCACCCGCAGCAGAATCGTGACCGAGAGGACGATGATGACCAGGATGCCCGGTCCAATGCCCGCGGCGAACAGCCTGCCGATCGACTGCTCGGCGAGGACGCCATAGATGATCATCAGGATCGATGGCGGGATCAGCATTCCGAGCAGCGCCGACGAGCCGATGATGCCGAGGCCGAATTTCCGATCATAGCCGAGCCGGTCAAGCTCGGGACCAGCCAGCTTCGAGAATACGGCGGCGGACGCGACGGATACGCCAGTGATCGCGGCGAAAACGGCGTTGGCGAAGACCGTCGCGACGCCGATGCCGCCGCGCACACGACGGAGCAGCATCTCGAAGGCCGCGAACAGGTCGCGCGTCGCGCCGGCTTGCGTGGCGAAAAGCCCCATTACGACAAAAAGAGGGATGACGGCTAGCGTATAGTCGGCGATCGCGTTGAAGGAGGTCGTCTGTAACAGGCTCGCGGCGACCTTGAAACGGCCGGTGATCAGGTAGGTGCCGACGAAGGAGACGAATGCCAGCGCCACCCCGATGTGGAAGCCGATCAGAATCAGAGCGAAGATGGCGATGACCGAAAGCGTGCCGATAAGGACCGGATCCATCGCCTACTCCACCACAGTCGGCATTGCACTGATGTGAGGCTCGCGCGGAACGCCGCGCAAGCTACACCAGAGATCGATCAGAAACTGGATCGACGTCAGCAGGGCGCCGATCACGAGGATCGCCCAGAAAGGCCAGACCGGGATGCGGGCGGCGTCCGATCCTTCGAAGGCACCGATGCGCCAGGACTTCATCATTTCCGGCGTGCCCAGCCAGACGATGAGGGCGAAGATCGCGAAGCCGATCAGGGCATTGCTGCACAGGACAATCTTCTGCCCGGCCGGCGGCAGGAGATCGAAGCCCAGCGTCGTGCGCAGATGGCCGCCAATCCGCAGGACGTAGGCCGTTTGCAGCCAAAACATCGCGATGATCGAGAACTTGGCGATCTCCGGAACGCCCTGGATCGGATG
>JBIQHO010000462.1:0-2242 GCA_044508545.1 Bradyrhizobiaceae bacterium
GATCTCAAGGATCTTTTCAGCGGGAACGGCGCATTCCGCGGGCTGTCCACATCGGCGATGGACCAGGCCGATTTCCGCTTTCTGCGCTTTCGTCCGCCCCGCCTTCAGGGCAACGGAACGGGCGATCCCTCCCTGCCCCATATCCGCCTCGACCGGGCGCTTCAGTTTCTGATCGGAGACCGACTGCAATGAGTGAGCGTTCCGGCCTGCGCCGCCCCGTCACATTCAAGCTCGACGATCCGCTCGTTGTGGTGCTGGATCCCGAAGAAGCGGCGAGCCGGCCTGCGCGCGGCAGCATCAGCATCACGCCGGAAGCCGAGCCGGACCCCGAGCCCGTCTTGCTGCCTGAGGAAGAGGCGCCGGAGACACCTCCGGTTCCCGCGCGAAAGGGATTTCGCTGGGGCGTGCTGTTCTGGTCGTCGCTGGCCGGCTTCATCGCGCTTGGCACCGTGCTCGGCGCCGTCAACCTGATCCACGACCTGTTCGCACGCAGCGAGGGACTGGGCTTCCTCGGGTTGATGCTGGCGGCGCTGTTCGTGGTTGCGTCTATCGTCATCGCGGCACGCGAGATCGCCGCTCTCGCCCGTCTCGCCACCATCGAAAACCTGCATCGGCGCGCGCTGGCCGCCATCGCCGCCGACGATCGCACGGGAGCGAAAGCGGTCGTGCGCGATCTGGTGAAACTCGCCCACGACAATCCGCATCTTGCGCGGGCGCGGGCCGCGCTGCGGAGCCACGGCACCGACATCATCGACGGCGCGGACCTAATGCGACTCGCCGAGCGCGAGCTGATGGCGCCGCTGGATCAGGAAGCGCGCCGGCTGGTGTCGGCAGCGGCGCAGCGGGTGTCGATCGTGACCGCGGTCAGCCCCCGCGCCGTGGTGGATGTGCTGTTCGTCTTCGCCGCGGCGATACGGCTGGTGCGGCAGCTTGCACGGCTCTATGGCGGACGGCCCGGTACGCTCGGGATGATCCGCCTGATGCGCCACGTCATCGCGCATCTCGCGATCACCGGCGGCATGGCGGCAAGCGACACCCTGATCCAGCAGATGCTCGGCCAGGGCATCGCCGCGAAGCTGTCGACGCGCCTGGGCGAAGGCGTCCTCAACGGACTATTGACCGCGCGCCTCGGGCTGGCGGCGATCGACGTCACCCGCCCGATGCCCTTCACCGCGCTGCCGCGGCCCGTGCTCGGCGATCTTGTGAAAGACCTGTTGCGCAAGCGCGGGAGCAACGACTGAACCATCACTCCACGATGGCGGCGAGCGTCAGATAGCGACGACCCGTCTGGTCTTCCGCCAGTTGCCGCCATTTGTAGAACCGCGAGTCCGGCGGCGGCGAGAGATCGGGCGTCCAGCCTGTGATCTTTTCCAGAACGTAGGTGTCCATGATCCGGCCGCGCCAGGTCCGCTGAACCCGGCCCAAAGGCGTCAGCACCGCGCCGGTCGCGGCCAGAAGAGATGCACCATCCTGCTCGCGGGCAATATACAGCCCGGCATGCCCGGCAATCAGCGCGAGACCGGGATCGCGGAAACCCATGAAGCGGCTGCGTTCGTTGATCTGGATCACCGGCACGCGATCCTTCAGATGCCAGCGCAGCATCGCATAGATCCGGTAATCGTCGGTCGCGATCCATGTCGCCCCGGCGGCCTGCAATTCGCTTTCGGCGCGGCTCGCGACCTGCGCGAATCCGGCTTCGCCGCCGATCGGATCGGTCTTGCCGATGAAATTCCAGGGACTGACGATGTAATAGAGGAACACCGCAATGACGAGGACGAGGCCCGACGCGATCGCGGCGTTGACCCAGAAGGCGGATGATCTTGCGATCCACGCCGGCCATTTTTCGCGCGATCGCTTCGCGATGTCGATCGCCGCTGCCGCGAAGCCCAGCGGCCAGATGAACATGGGCCAGGTGTCGCCGACACGAAGCGTCAGCGATTTCCAGAGGAAATAGCCGAACGGCGCCAGCACCGCCGCCGACAGCAGCACGGAAACCGGGTCGCGATGTCGAAACCCGCGCCATGCCGTGACCGCCACGCCAAACAGCACCACGGGCAGCAGGATCGGCCCGACCTGGCCGAACTGAAGACCGAGATAGTCGCCGAGCGTGCGCAGCGTGAGGTCATGCGCGGCGGTGGCGCGTACGAACTGAAACCTGAACGAGGCCCAATCGTGCATCCAATTCCAGATCAGGACCGGCGAGAACACAGCAACCGCAATCAATGGCGCGGCCCACAGATAC
>JBIQHO010000463.1:0-2228 GCA_044508545.1 Bradyrhizobiaceae bacterium
AACGCTACGGCGAAAAGAAGCTCTACGAGGGAGGGCTGTCGGTCCGCACCACGCTCGATCCCAAATTGCAGGCGATAGCGCGCAAAACCATGGCCAATGGCCTCGTCAATTATGACGAGGCCCAGGGCTGGCGCGGCGCGATGAGCAAGCTCGATATTTCCGGCGACTGGGGCGTGAAGCTCGCCGATGTCAAATCGCTGTCCGATATTGCGCCGTGGCGGATGGCGGTGGTCCTTGAGTCCGACGACAAGTCCGCGCGGATCGGATTCCAGCCGGGCCGCGAGCTTGGCGGCGCCGTGAGTAAAGAGCGGCAAACGGGCTTGATCACGCTCGACGGCGTCAAGTGGGCCAAGGCCGCTTCGGGGCCGACGCGAGGCCATGCGGCGACGAAAGTGTCGCAGGTGCTCTCGCCCGGCGACGTGATCTATGCCGATCCCCTGATCGGCAAGGACGGGCAGACCGTCGAAGGCGAATACCGGTTGCGGCAACTGCCTCTCGTATCCGGCGCGATGGTCGCCATGGACCCGCGGACCGGTCGCGTGCTGGCGATGGTCGGCGGCTTCTCGTTCGATCAGAGCCAGTTCAATCGTGCGACACAGGCCTACCGGCAGCCGGGCTCCTCGTTCAAGCCGATCGTCTACTCCACGGCGCTCGACAACGGCTATACGCCGTCGACCGTCGTCGTCGATGCGCCGATCGAGATCGATCAGGGGCAGGGCTCCGGGGTCTGGCGCCCGGAAAACTACTCGAAGGAAAAATACTACGGCCCGCAAACGCTGCGGAATGCGCTGCGGCTCTCGCTCAACACCGTGACGGTGCGGTTGGCGCAGGACATCGGCATGCCCCTGATCGGCGAATATGCCAAGCGCTTCGGGGTGTATGACGAATTGCCGAACTATCTCTCCTACGCGCTGGGCGCCGGCGAGACCACCGTGTTGCGGATGGTGACTGCCTATTCGATGTTCGACAATGGCGGCCGGCGCGTGAAGCCGACCCTGATCGACCGCATTCAGGATCGCTATGGCCACACCATCTACAAGCACGACACGCGCGAGTGCCGCGGTTGCGATGCGCCGGAGGGCTGGAAGAACCAGCCCGAGCCGCAGTTGATCGACCACCGCGAGCGGGTGCTGGATTCGATGACGGCCTATCAGATCACCTCCATGATGGAGGGCGTGGTGCAGGCCGGCACCGCCACCGTCATGCGCGATGTCGGCAAGCCGATCGCCGGCAAGACCGGCACCACCAACGACCAGAAGGACGCCTGGTTCATTGGATTCTCGCCGGACCTCGTCGTCGGCGTCTATATGGGCTACGACAAGCCGCGCAACCTCGGCCGGACCGCGACCGGCGGACATCTGGCGGCACCGATCGCGCGCGATTTCATGAAGATCGCGCTCGCCGACAAGCCGGCCACCCCGTTCTCTCCGCCTCCCGGCATCAAGCTGGTTCGCGTCGACGCCAAGACCGGCATGCGCGCCGGTCCCGGCGATACCGGCAGGACCATCCTCGAAGCCTTCAAGCCCGGCACCGCGCCGCCCGACAATTATTCCGTGATCGGTGTGGCGGACCCGGACGGACGTCAGCCGCAGTCGCTTCCCGACGCCGACCGCAGCCTGTTCCGGCCCGGAACGGGCGGGCTTTATTAGAGCGCGATCCGAAAAGTGGAAACCGGTTTTCGGATAGGATCATGCCTGATCGATGCGATTGCGCTTTGCGGCCGTCGCGGCTACATCACCTGCCATCGTTGAACGACGGCGTGAGCCGCGGATTAGAGTAGCCATGCGCGCTGAAATCGAAAGACTCGTCGAAGAGATCAAGCAGTCGGTCGGACTGCTGAGGAGGCATCTTTGACGTCGAAGCATCGACCGCGCGCCTGGCGGAACTGAACAAACTCGCCGAAGATCCAGATCTCTGGAACGATTCCCAGAAGGCGCAGAAGCTGATGCAGGAGCGAACCTCGCTGGAGGATTCGCTGACCGGTATCGGCAAGGTCGAGGGCGAACTGGCGGACCAGATCGGGATGATCGAACTCGGCGAGGCCGAGAACGATCAGGCCGTCGTCGAGGAAGCCGAAGCTGCCCTGAAGTCTCTCAAAAAGGAGGTCGCGCGCCGCGAACTCGAGGCGCTGCTTTCGGGCGAGGCGGATCGCTTCAACACCTACCTTGAGGTTCATGCCGGCGCCGGCGGCACCGAGAGCCAGGACTGGGCCGCGATGCTGCTGCGCA
>JBIQHO010000038.1:0-17008 GCA_044508545.1 Bradyrhizobiaceae bacterium
ATCAAAATCATAGAGCCCCGCTTCTGATTCCATCAGAAGCGGAAAGGCTCTAAGCCAGATGCACTTGGAGACCAGCTACAAACCCCATTTTGGACCATCGGTCGAAAGCTGGATCGCGACAGGATCACCGGAAACCTCGACTGACGGGCCGCCGAGTTCGTTCCAGCGGAACAGGTTGACGTGCCATCCACCCGGAATCATGCGTGAGCGGTCGATGATGCCGTCTGCGCCAGCCGCACGCACCGCGTCTGCATTGTGCCACGACGGTGATTCCAGTCCGGCTTCGAAGGCTGTCCGCCATTGTGCGTTCGAAAGATCGCGGTCGGGGGCTCGTCCTTCACGCTTATGTAGCGAAACGAAGAGGGCGCCGCGCTCGAAAGCTCGTTTGGTTGACAACTCATAAGGGCAAAGTAGCGCGAACCCACGATGCAATCTCCATTGCTGTCACGCGCGGATCGCTACCGTTATTGTCAAATCTGTTTCTATAGTTCGCACCGTCATCGAAGAGGGATCTGGTTCGCCGTAGCTCAGGCATTATTTCAGGTTTCAGTAATTTTTTATGCGCCCGCCGTGACGGCAAAGTCATCCGGCGGACCTGCTCGTCAGGCGCGCAATCAAGAGTGGCCGAGTAAAGATGACATTTCCGATCGCGGGCAAGGCGGCAAACCGCTTGCCAATGCTCTTCCGCGAAGCCACTCGGTCCTCCGGTTGCGATGACGTTTGTCAGGATGACGGGGACATCGGGGGGCAGTCGCAGGACGTATTCAAAAGCGATGTCGCGCACCCTGCGAGCTACATCATAGTATTCCGTACTACGGTAGTCGGTCAGGGTAATCGCCACATTAAATAATGTGTGGCTATCCAGCAGCCTGCCTTTCAGAATGTCGGCAAGCTCCAGTCCCACCGTAAGCTTTCCAACGCCGGGCCATCCGTTGAGGCTTATTATCATGACCCTGTCACTCTCCTCGCAAACTTGGAGATCCACTATCGAGACATGACAGGTGACAATCAAGCGGCCCAAAGCGGACCAGCACTCAAACCCCCTCTATCTCCTCGCGCAGCATTTCCAGTTCCAGCCAGCGATCCTCGGCGTGCTGCAACTCCTCCTGCGCCCTGGCCAGCGCAAGCGAGATCGTGTCGAAGGCCGCGCGATCCGTCGCGTAGAGGTTCGGGTCTTCCAGGCGCTGCTGTTGCGTTGCGATCTCGGCCTGGAGTTTCGCGATGGATTTCGGCAGCGTCTCCAGCGCGTGCTTTTCGTTGAAGGTGAGGCGTCGCCTGCCGGGCGTGGCGGCCGGAGCCGCTTTCGCCAAGCGCTCCGCCTCGTGCACCGGCGCGGATCGCGTTGCCTCGCGTTTCAGGTCGGCGCCGCGCTGCGCCAGCATGTCGGTGTAGCCGCCGGCATATTCGATCCATCGGCCATCGCCTTCGGGAGCGATCACCGAGGTCACCACGCGATCGAGGAAGTCGCGGTCGTGGCTGATCAGGATGACGGTGCCCTCATAGTCGCCGAGCATGTCTTCCAACACGTCGAGGGTTTCCAGATCGAGGTCGTTGGTCGGCTCGTCCAGCACCAGCAGGTTGGACGGCTTGGCCAACGCGCGCGCCAGCATCAGCCGGCCGCGCTCGCCGCCGGACAGCACTTCGAGCGGCGTGCGCATCTGCTCCTGCGCGAACAGAAAATCCTTCATGTAGCTGACGACGTGCTTCGGCGTGCCGCCCACCATGACGTGGTCGCCGCGCCCGCCGGTCAGGGCTTCCGCCAGCGTCGATTTCGGGTCGAGGCTTTCGCGGTGCTGGTCCAGCGTCGCCATCTCGATGTTGGCGCCGAGCCGGATCGTGCCGCTGTCGGGTGCATCCGCTCCCGTGAGCATGTTGATCAGCGTGGTCTTGCCGGCGCCATTGGGGCCGACGATGCCGATGCGGTCGCCGCGCTGGATGCGGATCGAGAAGTTGTCGACGATCTTCCGGTCGCCGTAACACTTGCCGATATTTTTTGCTTCGATGACGAGCTTTCCGGATTTGTCGGCCTCGGCAGCGGCGAAGTTGGCGCTGCCGGCGGTGCCGCGATAGTCGCGTCGCTGCCGGCGCAGCTCGTGCAGGCCCGCCAGCCGCTTGACGTTGCGCTTGCGCCGTCCGGAGACGCCGTAACGCAGCCAGTGTTCCTCGGCGACGATCTTGCGGTCGAGCTTGTGCTGGTCGCGTTCTTCCTCGGCCAGCACCTCGTCGCGCCATTCCTCGAACTTTGCGAAGCCGCGGTCGATCTGCCGGATCCGGCCGCGATCCAGCCACGCGGTGCTGCGCGAGAGGTTGGACAGGAAGCGCCGGTCGTGGCTGATGAGCACCAGCGCGCAACGGCGGGACGCCAGTTCGCCCTCCAGCCATTCGATGGTCGTGAGATCGAGATGGTTGGTCGGCTCGTCCAGCAGCAAAATGTCGGGCGAGGGCGCCAGCACCCGCGCCAGCGCCGCGCGCCGGCTTTCGCCGCCGGAGAGATGCGCGGGGTCTTCCTCGCCGGTGAGACCGAGTTGTTCGACCAGATAACGTGCCTGATAGGGGTCGTCGCCGGGGCCGAGCCCGGCCTCGACATAGGCGAGCGTGGTTTGGAATCCGTCGAAATCCGGCTCCTGCGGCAGATAGCGCACCGTGGCGCCCGGTTGCACGAAGCGGCTGCCGCTGTCGGGCTCGCTCAGTCCGGCAGCGATCCGCAGCAGCGTCGATTTGCCGGATCCGTTGCGGCCGATCAGGCAGAGCCGCTCGGACTCGAATACCGTGAGTTCCACGCCGCCCAGCAGCGGCGTGCCGCCGAACGTCAGGGCGATATCCTTCAACTGGATCAGCGGCGGCGCCATGGTCTCAGTCCTGCTGCGCATGGGCGCGCTGGATGCGCCGGATGGCCTGGTCCAGCGCCGACAGGAAGGCCGAGCGGTCGCGCGGCTGGAACGAGCGCGGGCCGCCGGTGACCTCACCGCTGGCGCGCAGGTCGGTCATCAGGTTGCGGACGGCCAGCGTCATGCCGATCGACTGTTCCGTGAACGGCTTTCCGTTCGGCGCGATCACGCTGGCGCCCGCCTTGACGCAGCGGCTCGCCAGCGGGATGTCCGCGGTGACGACGATATCGCTTTTGCCGGCGCGCGCCGCAATCCAGTCGTCGGCGGCATCCATGCCGGATCCGGCCGCGATCCGCTCGATCAGGGGATCGTCGGGTACGCGGATATATCCGCCCGCGACGACGCTGACCGGTAGGCCGTGGCGCGCGGCGACGCGATAGATCTCATCCTTCACGGGGCAGGCGTCGGCGTCAACGTAGATACGGATGGAGGTCAACGGCGGATCATCGGGCTTTGTGAGCGTCGTGGCAGCGCGTGTTACTCCATATCACGGAAGATTGCGACACCGGTTTTTTTGCAGTGCGATAGCTTATCGAGCCCCTCCGTCGGCGGCCATCCGGATGGATGAGGCCGGTTGCACTGGCGGGCTGCGCTGCTAAACTTTCCGTGAAAAAGGCATTGCTCGTTGAGCGGGTATTCCGAACTGACGTTTGCCCCCGCGGAAAGACGATTTCATGAATGACGATACCCTGTGTCGCGCTGACCCCGAGCCGCGCGGCAGTCCGCAGGAACCAGCCATGACCATGGCAAGGGCCCTCGGCGAATCGCCGGCCGACGGCTCCGGTGTTTACGCCGCGCTCGATCTGGGCACCAACAACTGCCGTTTGCTGATTGCCTGCCCGGCAAACGGCAGCTTCCGCGTGATCGACTCGTTTTCGCGGATCGTCCGGCTGGGCGAAGGTATCTCGTCTACCGGGTGTATCAGCGAGGCTGCGATCGAACGCGCCATCGCCGCGCTCATGGTATGCCGCGACAAGATGCGTGCGCGGAAAGCGGACCGGCTGCGCCTGATCGCGACGGAGGCGTGCAGGGCGGCGTCGAATTCCGAGAGTTTCCGCAGCCGCGTCGCCGCCGCGACCGGAATCGATCTGGAGGTGATCGATCGGGAGACGGAAGCCGCGCTCGCGGTGGTCGGCTGCTCGCCGCTGATTCATCCGAAAGCGCGCGGCGCGATCCTGTTCGACATCGGCGGCGGTTCGACGGAACTGGTCCGGATCGAACGCGACCGCGAAGGCGGCGAACCGCATACCAAGGCCTGGATGTCGCTTCCGATCGGCGTCGTGACGCTGGCCGAGCGTTTTGGCGGACACGATGTGACGCCGCAGTCCTATACAGCGATGATTGAGGAAGTCACGGCCAACCTTGGCGCGTTCGCCGCCCAGCATGGCTTCAATCTCTACGGGATGCACCTTCTCGGCACCTCGGGTACGGTGACCACGCTCGGCGGCCTTCATCTCGGCCTTGCGCGCTATGACCGCCGCAAGGTCGACGGAATCTGGATGAACGACATCGAAATCACCCAGGCCATCGCGCGGCTGTGCGGTATGGATTATCAAAAGCGGGTGGCCAACGGCTGTATCGGGGCCGAGCGCGCCGATCTGGTTCTGGCCGGGTGTGCCATTCTGGATGCCATTCGACGGGCCTTCCCGCTGCCGCGGCTGCGGGTAGCGGATCGCGGGCTCCGCGAGGGCATGCTGGTTGAGATGATGCGCGAGGACGGCGTCGTTCAACTGAATTGATGCACAAGACGGCGTCACTTCGTTCACCTATGATCCGGCAATCCATCCGGGCGTGGTTGTTCCAAAGCGCGCTTCAGCGGCTTGTTCTTTGATGGATGCCGGAGCAAGTCCGCCCAAGACGGTTAGACATGACGAAAGACACCACCGGCCGGCTGCGCGTGACCGTCAAGACCGGCGGCAAGCGGAAACTCTCGTCCAAGCTCTGGCTGGAGCGGCAGCTCAACGATCCCTACGTCGCGCAGGCCAGGCGCGACGGCTGGCGTTCGCGCGCCGCCTACAAGCTGATCGAGATGGACGACAAGTATCATTTCCTGAAACCCGGTCTGGGGGTGGTCGATCTCGGCGCGGCGCCCGGCGGCTGGAGTCAGGTCGCGGCCCGGCGCGTCGGCGCAGCCGAGGGCAAGGGCAAGGTGATCGCCATCGACCTTCTTGAGATGCCGGAGATCGTCGGCGTGACGTTCGCGCGGCTCGACTTTCTCGATGCCGATGCGCCAGAAAGACTGACCACGATGATGGAAGGCGGCGCGGATGTCGTCCTGTCCGACATGGCGGCCAACACCACCGGTCACCGCAAGACCGACCAGCTCCGGATCGTCGGTCTGGTGGAGAGCGCCGCCGCGTTCGCGGCTGACGTGCTGCGGCCCGAAGGGACGTTCATCGCGAAGGTGTTTCAGAGCGGGGCGGACGCCGATCTGCTGGCGCAACTCAAACGCGATTACCGCACGGTCCGCCATGTGAAGCCGGCGGCGAGCCGGCAGGATTCGTCAGAACGCTATGTCATGGCGACGGGATTTCGCGGAGGGCGGTAAGGCGTCTTTGCCGCATAGATGCCGTCATGCCCGCGCTGTCGCGGTCAGCTTAGTTTCTGATCGCGCGCGGTGACGGTCTCGCGCGCGGCTTCTTCCTCGGCCTCGGACTCGCGGGTGGGATCGGAGATCACGACCATGCGTCGCCCTGATACCTGATGGCCGGCATCGGCCGGCATCCGGAAGAAGTAATAGGACGACATCACCGCCAGCACCGAGACCACGAGAAAACCGGGGCCGAAATCCGCGGCCGTCAGCACCGTGCTGTGATGGAACGCCATCGTGGCCTCCACCGAGAAGGCGCCGAGCGCGACGCCCGCCGAAATCGCCAGTTGCTGATTGACGCTGACCAGCGTGGTGGCGCGGCTCATCCGTTCCGGCTCGACGTCGGCATAGGCCAGCGTATTGATCGCGGTGAATTGCAGCGAGCGGAAGAAGCCGCCGACCACGAGAATGATCATGATCAATAGCAGCGGCGTGGTGACGGTAAACAGCGCGCAGGCCGCGAGGAAGGCTGAGCTGACGACCGCGTTGACCGTCATGATGTTGCGGAAGCCGAAGGCGCGGATGATGCGTGCCGCCAGTGCCTTCATGCCTATCGCGCCGACGGCCGAGGAGAAGGTCACGAGTCCGGAGCCGAACGGCGACAGGCCAAAGCCGATCTGCATCAGAAGCGGCAGCAGGAACGGCAGCGCGCCGACGCCGAGTCGGAACAGGAAACCGCCGTAGATGCTGGCGCGCAGCGTCGTCAGCCGCAGCAGCGTCAGATCCAGCACCGGGGAGTCGGTGCGCCGGGCGTGTATCACGTAGAGCGCCATCGAGATCGACCCGAGGCCGATCAGCGCGACCACCACCGTCCATGGCAGCAGGTTGAGGCCGGCGACGGACAGGCCGAAGGCGATGCCGCCGACGCCGACGCCGGCCAGCACCATGCCGTAGAGGTCAAAGCGCTCGAGCTTCTCGCTGCGGATCGGATCGATGAAGCGTTGCGCCAGCACGATGCCGATGAGGCCGACCGGAATGTTGATCAGGAAGATCCAGTGCCACGAGAAATAGGTGGTGATGAAACCGCCGAGCGGCGGGCCGACCACCGGGCCGACCAGGGCAGGCACGGTCACCCATGCCATCGCATTGACGAGTGCGCTTTTGTCGATCGAGCGCAAGAGCACCAGGCGGCCGACCGGCGTCATCATCGCTCCGCCCAATCCTTGCACGGTGCGCGCGATCACGAAATCCGTCACCGACGACGACAGCGCGCAGCCGATCGAGCCGATCATGAACACGGCGATCGCCACGCTGAAGACGGTGCGCGCGCCGAACCGGTCCGCGGTCCAGCCGCTCGCCGGGATGAATATCGCGAGCGACAAGAGATACGAGGTGATCGCGAGCTTCAGCGTCAGCGGGCTGGTGCCGATATCGGCGGCGATCGCGGGAAGCGAGGTCGCGATCACCGTCGAGTCCATGTTTTCCATGAACAGCGCGGCGGCGACGATCAGCGGGATCAGGCGTTCCTTGGTCATGCGGGCTCAGGAGGCGCAGGCGGATCGGGAGCGGGGCTGTAGCATCGATTGATGCCAGCGCCTATTGCGCAGCCGGCCGGTCTTCCTAAATCCTTGGTGGAGTTTTGGGAGGCCAAACCATGATCTACGTGCTTGCCGCCTTGCTGCCGCCGATCGGGCTGTTGTTCAACGGGCAGCCGTTCTCGGCCATCCTGAACGTGGTCCTGATTGTGTTTTGCGCGATTTTCGGGCTGGTTTTCCATATCCTGCTCCTGGTGCCCTCCGCTCACGCCCTGATCGCGGTCCACATGAAGCGGGAGGATCGTCGGCACCGCGAGGTGGTCGATGCGATCCGGGAGCACGGGCCGCCGCCGAACTATCCGCGCTGACGGGGAAAACCCCCGCATGGCAGCCAAACGCTTTGATTTCAGTGGCTGCCATGCTATCGACCACCGCCAACCCAGCCGATGGAACCAGATTCGACGGCGACGCCAAGGTGTCGCCGGCCTGCGTTCCATCCCGAGGTCGTATCGCGGCGAACGGCCGCTGGATGGAGTTGGCGATGGCGCGTGCAAACGGATTTCGGGATATCAAGGAAGCCTATACCTTCGACGACGTGCTGCTGAAGCCCGGCGCGTCCGATATCCTGCCTTCCGAGGCCGATATCCGTTCCCGCGTGACCTGCGACATTCCGCTCAATATCCCGATCATGGCGTCGGCCATGGACACCGTCACCGAAGCGCGCATGGCGATCGCCATGGCTCAGGCCGGCGGCCTCGGCGTCATCCACCGCAACTTCGATGCGGAGGGCCAGGCCGCGCAAGTGCGGCAGGTGAAGAAGTTCGAGTCCGGCATGGTGGTCAATCCGCTGACCATCGGTCCCGATGCGATGCTGTCCGATGCGCTGGCGCTGATGAGCGATCACGGCTTCTCCGGCATTCCGGTGGTGAGCGGCGGCAGCGCGACCGCGCCGGGTAAGCTCGTCGGCATTCTGACCAATCGCGACGTTCGCTTCGCCACCGACCCGCGGCAGAAAATTTCCGAACTGATGACGCATGAAAATCTCGTGACGGTGCGCGAGGGCGTCAGCCAGGAAGAAGCCAAGCGGATGCTGCACAAGCACCGCATCGAGAAGCTGCTGGTCGTCGACGATCAATATCGCTGCGTCGGCCTCATCACCGTCAAGGACATGGAAAAGGCGGTGGCGCATCCGCTGGCCTGCAAGGATGCGCAGGGCCGGCTGCGCGTCGCGGCGGCGACCACGGTCGGCGAGGGCGGCTTCGAGCGCACCGAGCGCCTGATCGACGCCGGCGTCGACCTGATCGTGGTGGACACCGCCCACGGCCATTCCAGCCGCGTGCTCGAAGCGGTCAACCGCATCAAGCGGCTGTCGAACGCGGTGCAGGTGATCGCCGGCAACATCGCCACCACGGAGGGCGCGCAGGCGCTGATCGATTCCGGCGCCGACGCCATCAAGGTCGGCATCGGCCCGGGCTCGATCTGCACCACCCGCATCGTGGCCGGCGTCGGGGTGCCGCAGCTCACCGCCATCATGGATGCGGTCGACGCGGCGCGAAAGGCCGATGTACCAGTGATCGCCGACGGCGGCATCAAGTCTTCCGGCGATCTCGCCAAGGCGCTTGCCGCCGGCGCGGACATCGTCATGGTCGGCTCGCTGCTTGCGGGCACCGACGAAACGCCGGGCGAGGTGTATCTGTGGCAGGGCCGCTCCTATAAGGCCTATCGCGGCATGGGCTCTGTGGGCGCGATGTCGCGCGGCTCCGCCGACCGCTATTTCCAGCAGGACATCAAGGATACGCTGAAACTCGTGCCCGAAGGGATCGAGGGGCAGGTGCCCTACAAGGGGCCGGTCGGCAACGTCATGCACCAGCTCGCCGGCGGCTTGCGCGCGGCCATGGGGTATGTCGGCGCGCGCAACATCGCCGAATTCCACGACAGGGCCCGGTTCGTGCGCATCACCGGCGCGGGCTTGCGTGAAAGCCATGTCCACGACGTCACGATCACGCGGGAAAGCCCGAACTATTCCGGCACCGCCTGATGACGGCGATCGCCCAAATTGAGCCGCACAGCGGCGCGAAAACGCGATACTGTCCGCATTGCACAACCCTGCTTTTGGGGCCGCTGCCGTTTCCCTGGAATGACATCACGGTTCCATTCAGACGAGAATTTGGAACATGATCGATTGGACGGATGACAGGCTGGCGGCGCTTTCGGATTCCGACCTGAAAAACCTGCTCGCCAATGCGGAGCGGAAGTCGGTCGATGATCTCGTCGCGCGATGTCAGGCCGAACTTGAGAAGCGCAATGCATTGAAGCCGCGCAAGGCCGCGAAGCCGCGCACCGAATTGAAGGATTTCGAGCGCGACATGTCGGCGCAGCTTGCCGGGGTCGGCCGGCGCATGGCGGAGAAATACGATCTGTCGGAGGAGACCGCGAAGGCGAAATCGGCTGGCGTGAAGGGTTTCCGCGCGCACAAGCTCGTCGGCAGCGACGGACAGGCCAAGCTCGGCGGACTGCAGCGCGCCGGTTTCGTCGCCATCGATCGCTATATCTCCTATCGGCGCGGCAACGATATCGTTTCGCTCGGCGTATTCCTGCCCAAGGATCAGGACATTTCGGAACACAAGTTCTTCGTGATCGCGCCGCAGTCGATGCTCGACCGCGGCGAGCCGGTCGATGCCATCCGCGACAACCACGGCCAGAAGCAGTCCGCCGATGGCGGTCTCATGTTCGATGATCTGGAGAGCGCCACGGCCGCGTTCGACAAGGTTCTGGCCAGGATCATGGCTTGATGAATTGTTTCGCCGCCGGGAACGGGGCTGATAAGTAAATGTCTGTTCAGATGGTACTGCTGCCGGTGTTCGTGCTCATCGGGCTCGCGTTCGCGTTGCTGCTGGGGATGGCATTCGCGCGGACGAGGTCCTTGAGGTCCGGCGAGACCCGGTTCAAGGACATCGCGCTTCGCGAACCGAACTGGTCGGTGCGCGCCACCCAGATCGCGAACTGCTTCAGCAACCAGTTCGAAGTGCCGGTGCTGTTTTATGTCCTGATCGCGCTGGCATTGCCGCTGCGTCACGCCGACCTTGTCATCGTCGTGCTGTCGTGGGTATTTGTCCTCACACGGTTCGTCCATGCCGGCATCTTTGTGACATCGAACAACGTCCCGCGGCGGGGAATGGCGTGGTTCGCGGGAGTGGTGGTGCTGATGGCGATGTGGATTTATTTCGCGCTGCGCATCCTGCTCGTGTAAGCGCCGCGTCTCCAATCGAAAGTCAGCCATGACGCCAGCCGCGCGGCTCTCCGCCGCCCTTGAAGTGATCGAGTCTATCGACAGCCAGCGGGTTCCGGCTGCGAAAGCGCTGAAGGAATGGGGCACCGCGCACCGCTTCGCCGGCTCCGGCGACCGCGCCGCAATCTCGGGGCTGGTCTATGACGTGCTGCGTCGTCAATCCTCCAGCGCCTGGATCATGGATGACGGCACGCCGCGCGCGCGCCTGCTCGGAATGCTGAGGCTGGAGCGGGCGCTGGACATCGATAGGATTGCGGCGCTGTGCGATGGCGGCCGTTTCGCACCCGAACCGCTCTCCGGCGCCGAGCTGGCCGCGCTGGCCTCGCGCAGCGTCGCGAATGCGCCCGCTCACATCGCCGGTGATTATCCGGAATGGCTGGACGGCTACCTGGCGGAGGCGTTCGGCGATGACCGTGCGGCGGAGGCCGCGGCGATGGCGAGCCGCGCACCGCTCGACCTGCGCGTCAATACGCTGAAGGCCAAACGCGAGAAGGTGCTGGGCCGGCTGCGACATCTCGGCGCGACGGCGACGCCGTGGTCGCCGCTGGGCTTGCGGATCGCGCTCGGCGCCGATGCCCGCAATCCCGGCATCCACGCCGAGGAGGATTTCATCAAGGGCGCCGTTGAGGTCCAGGACGAGGGCTCGCAGCTCGCGGCGCTGCTGTCCGGCGCAAAACCCGGCGAGCAGGTGATCGACCTTTGCGCCGGGGCCGGCGGCAAGACGCTGGCGCTGGCGGCGATGATGCAGGGCAGGGGCCGTCTCATTGCGGCCGATCGCGACAAGCGGCAGCTCGCGCCGATCCACGAACGGTTGTCCCGCGCCGGAGTTCATAACGCGGAGGTCCGCTCTCCGAAGGGGGAAGAGGATCCGCTGTCCGATATCAAGGCGTCCGCCGATCTCGTGCTGATCGATGCGCCCTGCACCGGGACCGGCACCTGGCGGCGCAACCCCGACGCGAAATGGCGGATGCGGCCGGGCGCGCTCGAGGAGCGTTTGAAAGACCAGGCGGAAGTGCTTGACCGTGCTGCCGGTTTGGTCAAACCGGGCGGCCGCCTCGCCTATATCACCTGCTCGGTGTTGCCGCAGGAAAATGACGAGCAAATCGGTAAGTTTATCGGCCGACATCCAGATTTCACGGTAACGCCGCCGTCCCGGACCGCTGGTGTGCTGTGGGACAGGACCGACGACTTTCTCGCCGCGGTTTACCTCTCTGACGAGGGGCTTTTGATGACGCCGCGCCGGACGGGAACGGACGGGTTTTTTGTGTCGATTCTGGCAAAGCGTTGACTGAAAGCTTTCGTCCTGCCCGGCCTTGTGCCGGACATCCACGTCTTGCCTTCGGCCTCGCATCAAAAGCGTGGATGGCCCGACAAGCCCGGCCATGACGCGTTTTTGGCGGTTGCGGCGCTGTGGCCGGTCGCGTATCTGCTTGCCATGACAGCCTCCAGCAAAGCGTCTACGTCAGCGTCCGGCCCTTCTGCCGACGTGGCCTCGGCGCACGACAAAATCCTCATCGTCGATTTCGGCAGCCAGGTCACGCAACTCATCGCCCGGCGTGTGCGCGAGGAGGGCGTCTATTCGGAAATCGTCCCGTTCCAGAAGGCGGAAGCCGTTTTTCTTGAGATGAATCCGAAGGCGGTGATCCTGTCCGGCGGGCCTGCCTCCGTGCTCGACAGCGATGCGCCGGCGGCGCCGATGTCGATCCTCAGGGCAGGCGTGCCCGTGCTCGGCATCTGCTACGGCGAGCAGACCATGGCGCAACAGCTCGGCGGCACTGTCGAGGCTGGCCATCACCGCGAATTCGGCCGCGCCGCCATCGAGGTCACTGAACCTTGCGCGCTGTTCGATGGCGTCTGGGAGAAGGGTGGCAGATACGACGTCTGGATGAGCCATGGCGACCGCGTCACCGGGCTGCCCGAGGGCTTCCGCGCCGTGGCGAAGGCGCCGGGCTCGCCGATCGCGGTGATCGCCGATGATGCGCGCAGGTTCTATGCGATGCAGTTCCACCCCGAGGTGGTGCATACGTCCGATGGCGCGAAACTGCTCCGCAATTTCGTCCGCAAGGTCGCGGGGCTGACCGGCGACTGGACCATGCGCGCGTTCCGCGAGGAGGCGATCGAGAAGATCAGGGCGCAGGTCGGCAAAGGCCGGGTGATCTGCGGTCTGTCCGGCGGCGTCGATTCATCGGTGGCGGCGATCCTGATCCACGAGGCGGTCGGTGACCAGCTCACTTGCGTGTTTGTCGATCACGGCATGCTGCGCAAGGACGAGGGCAGGACGGTGGTGGATCTGTTCCGCCATCACTACAACATTCCGCTGGTTCATGTTGATGCGTCGAAGCAATTTTTGGACGAACTCGCCGGCGTCACCGATCCCGAAGCGAAGCGCAAGACCATCGGGCGTCTGTTCATCGACGTGTTCGAGGCCGAGGCCAAAAAGATCGCAGCCTTGGGAAAAGGATCGGCGGAATTCCTGGCGCAGGGTACGCTCTACCCCGATGTGATCGAAAGCGTGTCGTTCACCGGCGGTCCGTCGGTGACGATCAAATCGCATCATAATGTGGGAGGACTTCCGGCCCGCATGAACATGACGCTGGTCGAGCCGCTGCGCGAGCTGTTCAAGGACGAGGTCCGCGCGTTGGGGCGCGAACTCGGCCTGCCGGAGATTTTCGTCGGCCGCCATCCATTCCCGGGCCCGGGGCTTGCGATCCGTTGCCCCGGCGAGATCACCCGCGAAAAACTCGACATCTTGCGCGAGGCCGACGCCGTCTACATCGACCAGATTCGAAAAGCCGGGCTCTACGATGAGATCTGGCAGGCGTTCGCGGTGCTGCTGCCGGTCAAGACGGTCGGCGTGATGGGCGACGGCCGCACCTACGACTATGTGATCGGCCTGCGCGCGGTGACCTCGACCGATGGCATGACCGCCGACTTCTATCCGTTCAACATGAAATTCCTCGGCGAAACCGCAACGCGCATCATCAACGAGGTGAATGGCATCAACCGTGTCGTCTACGATGTGACGTCGAAGCCGCCCGGCACGATCGAGTGGGAGTGATTCAGGCTCATCCTGAGCTATCCCACAGCATCCCAGAAAACTCCATAATACACTGATTAATAAGATAAAATCGTCCATAGCCGTTCGGGGACTATCGTCCGGTATAGATCGCCGCTGACGGACCCGATGACGGTGCGCTCCTCCATTGCCAATTCCGATTTCGTCCGATACCGTCAGGGTCAGAGCGGCCTATGACGGTCTTTTTTTCAGCATAACTACCTGTAATAAAAAGAGATTCTGTCATATGGACGCCAGAAAATGGCCTGACGGTCTTTTTTCGTGGAGGTGGCTCCGATGTTGACCGATGCAGCGCTTAAGCACCTGAAACCAAAAGATAAAATTTACAAGGTGACGGACCGGGACGGCATGTATGTCCTCGTGAAACCGTCTGGGACCCTCACTTTTCGGCTGGATTACCGGATGAACGGCCGGCGCGAGACCGTCACGTTCGGCAAGTACGGCCCGGCCGGGCTGTCGCTCGCTCGCGCGCGAGAGCTGTGCATCGATGCCAAGCGGGCAATCAGCGAGGGACGATCACCGGCGATCGAGAAGCAGCGGGAGAAGCGCCGGCTCCTGGAAGCGAAGAGCTTTGGCGAGTTCGGCGAGAAATGGCTGACCGCAGCGCCGACGATGGCGGACAGTACGCGGGCGATGCGCCGGTCGATCTTCGAGCGAGAGCTGCTGCCCAAATGGCGCAACAGGCTGCTGACCGAGATCACGCCCGATGACCTGCGGGCTCTTTGCGGCGCCATCGTCGAGCGCGGCGCGCCGGCGACGGCGATTCATGTCCGCGACATCGTCAAGCAGATCTACGGCTTCGCCATCCTGCACGGTGAGAAGGTCGCCAATCCCGCCGACGATGTGGGGCCATCTTCGATCGCCACTTTTACGCCGAAGGACCGCGCACTCTCGCCCGCCGAGATCCGCATCATGTTCAAACAGCTCGAGCATGTCGCGACGTTGCCAACGATCCGCCTCGGTATGAAGCTCTATCTCCTCACGATGGTCCGGAAGAGCGAGTTGCAGGATGCAGTGTGGGAAGAGATCGATTTCGACAACGCCGTCTGGACCATCCCGAAGGAACGCATGAAGCGGTCGAAGCCGCACAACGTCTACCTGTGCCGACAGACGTTAGACATCATGATCGCGCTCAAGACTTGCTCCGGCGACTCCCGATATCTGTTGCCCTCCCGGTACGACGCGGACGCTCCAATGTCTCGCGCGACCTTCAATCGGATCACCTACGCTGTCGTCGAGCGAGCCAAGAAGGAGGGGCTGCCACTGGAGCCATTCACGGTGCATGATCTGCGGCGTACGGGCTCGACGCTACTAAATGAGCTGGGCTTTAACAGCGACTGGATCGAAAAGTGCCTGGCGCACGAGGACGGGCGTTCGTCACGCGGCGTCTATAACAAGGCCGAGTATGAGGTGCAGCGTCGGCATATGATGCAGCAATGGGCGGATACCGTGGACGCCTGGATCGACGGCAGGAAGTACGCCCCCACGCTTTTGCCGCAAGCTATGCCCTTGATGGAACTTGATCCCGCCCTTTGACCGGACGGGATTTACGCTTGGAAACATCAGGGTGTCGAGCACGCCGGATCGGCGCAGCCCGCCGTGCCATCAGCCAAGCCTCGACCTCGGCCAGATCCCAAACGATACAGCGCGGCGAGAGCGCGAACCGACGGGGGAACTCGCCACGCTGCTCCATTTCATAAATAGTGCTGTCAGCCATCGGCACCATCTCGCGCAACTGCTGCCGCCGGATAGTTCTTCGAATTTGCGTAGTTTCGATCTTCGCCATACTCAATCTCCTGCGTTGCTGAGGCGATTGAGACTGATAGATGCTGATACTGGAAGCCCCGCCGAAATTCCGTGCGGTGTTTTCGGGCCATAGCGTACACATCGGCGGTTCTTCCTGACTGCTAGGTGCAGCACAGGGGCGAACAGGCGCTATTGGACAAGCTCGAAACGCGAGGGGCCCGCTACGAGGGGACGCATTGGTTGCGCGCGGCGGGCTCTCGGCCGTCCTGATCCATTGGTCGGGATCGGCGGGGCGCCTGGCGAAGCCGCGTTTTTCGTCGCCGGCCGTCATGACGCGCCTCCGCCATCGAATGGCAAAAGCGAGGCAAGCCGCAAACGGGCGCGCTCGGCCATGTCGGGATCGATCTCGCAGCCGATATAGCGGCGGCCGGACAGCAGGCTTCGCCGGCCGCGCCGGACCCTGCGAACCAGTCGCCGAGCAACCCGCCTTCCGGGCAGCTCGTGCGGATCAGGATTTCAAGCAGCGCCGACGGCTTTTCGGTCGGATGGATCGCGCGGCCGTGGCAGTTGCGCAGGGTGATGACCGAACGCATGATGCGTGGCCCGCCGTCCTGGCTGACGTAGTGGCCGGCGTCGATCTGGCCGGTATGGGGAGGAGGCTGCTTGCGGCGGACGGTGCGCGCCGTCGCATCGGGCGTGGTCTGGACGTCGTTGTAGATGTCGCGCCAAGCCGTCTCGGCCGGGTAGAACTGCACGGCCAGCTCATGCACGCGCTTGAAGCGATCGGCATGAAAGCTGGAGCCGTTCTGCTTCTCCCAGACGATTTCCTGCGCGATCCGCAAGCGCGCCGCCGCGAAACGGTCGGCGGTCGCCATGAAGCTGCGCAGCGAGCCGAAGACCCAGATCGAGCCGGTGGGCTTGAGGGCGGCGCGCGCCAGCGTCAGCCAGCCCTCGACGCGCCGGTCCCAGGCGAGCGAGGTGTCGCCATAGGGCGGATCGGCGAGGATCATGTCGAACGGGCCGCGCGGCGGCATGAGTTCGCGGCAGTCGCCGGCAAGGACGATCATGAACCGTCCCTCCCGATGCGCAGCCGCCTGATCTCGGATGCGAGCGCGGCGATTTCGCGAGCGGCGGGGGAGCCGCTGTCGATTTCCGAAGCCAGCCGCCCGGACTGCGCGGCGTCGGCGAAGACGATGCGCTGGCCGATGGTCGCGGCGAGCACCGGCGGATCGTGATCCGCCAGTGTCTCGGCCGTTTCGCGGGCGAGGATGGTGCGAGCGCAGCAGCGATTGAGAACGAAGCGTGCGACCAACTCCGGCCGATAGATGCGCGCTTCGCGGAGCAGCGCCAGCATCTCGGCCGACGCCCAGCCGTCGAGCGGCGACGGTTGCACTGGGATCAGCACGAGGTCGGCGGCGAGCAGCGCGGAGCGCATGAGGCCGGCGACGCGCGGCGGGCCGTCGATGACGACGTGATCGACATCGCGCGCCAGCTCGGGCGCTTCGCGGTGGAGCGTATCGCGCGCCAGGCCGACGACGCCGAACAGGCGCGGCAGGCCCTCATGGCTGCGCTGTTGCGACCAGTCGAGGGCTGATCCCTGCGGATCGGCGTCGATCAGGGTGACGCGCTTGCCGCGCCCGGCGAGTTCACCGGCGAGGTTGAGCGCCAGCGTCGTCTTGCCGACGCCGCCCTTCTGGTTAAGGAACGCGACGATCATCGCGCACCTCCAGGTTCGTCACCGAACGGAAGCTTCTCGGTAACGACGGACTCGCTCTCCTGACGGTCTATTGAGGCCGCGGGAGCGCCCAGAAGCGGTGTCTTGCCGGTGGCGCGGAGGTTGCTCGCGGCGGTGCGGATGACGTTTTCCACATCGCGCGCGCGCTCTTCAAAGTTAGCTGGGGTAACTGTTTCTGTTCTCGTCGCGTGTGAGGAAAGCGCCTCTTG
>JBIQHO010000464.1:0-2206 GCA_044508545.1 Bradyrhizobiaceae bacterium
CGGGCAATTCTCCCGCCTGATAGGCCGCAACCTCGCGGGCGCGCGCCGCGGCGTCCTGGAGCGCCTCCAGGTCGCGGCGCGGCAGCACGGCCATCTCGTCGCCGCTCGGCGTGATGAAGTAAGACAGCATGCCCATTTCAGGCTCCTTTCACTCGTAGACCGAGCCGCGCGGCCCGATCCTCACAACGATGATTTCCGTTTCCGTCTCCACGAAGATCGCCCGGTAGTCTCCGATCCGCAGTCGTATTTCGTTCGTGCCCGTCAGCGCCTTCACGTTGTTCGCCTGCGCCGCCGGGCTCTCCGCGTATGCCTGAAGCTTGGCCACGATGCGGGGCGCGTCTGTCCGGTGCTTGCGGAGGGCCTTGGCTGCGGCAGGGAGAAAGACGACCGTTTTCATGAATTGACTATCGCAAAACGCGATAATGTTGTCAACAAGAAATCGCAAAACGCGATTGTGCTTCATCGTATTTTGCGATCCGTTCCCTTTTCCCCATTGGGCGGCTTTGCATCTCGGGCTGTGTTATCGCGCCGAGCGTGCCTTCTTTCAGGGCCGGAAGTGCAGGTTCCAAGACCTGACAGTCCGATTTGCACTCAAAAAGGGATAGGGAATTCAATGCGTTGTGCTGCAAGTGCAGAAAGTGCCGGTAATCGCCGATAACGCATGCGCGTATTTCTTGAAAGGGAAAGGGGAAATGAGGGCTTTCATGTGCGTTACCTCGGTTTTGCCGCACTATCTGCACTTGCGCCTCTTTCCTTCGGATTTTGCAAGCGAAAGCAAGTGTTTATTCGATGACGAGGAGAGTGCAGATGTTCAGGAAAAGTGCAGGTAGTGCCGATGCCGGCACGATAGGCAGCTCTCTGCCGCATTTGCGGCGGAACATGAGCGGAAAGTTGTCTGGCACGGCCGAGGAGGTCGTTGCTTGGGCATGGCGGATCGAGTTGCCGAAGGTGCCGTCGATGGGACGGGGGCCGCTTCCTATGGCTGGCGGCTGGGACAAGGCTGGTCGTTTCGCCGAATTGCTGTCGCTGGTCGATCTCTATGGCGTCAACGACTATGGCGTGGTGCCTGATTTTGCAGCGGCAAGCTGGCCGTGCCGTGACGCTGTGATGATCGCGGATGCGGTTGCCGGACTGGACGATTGCGAACTGGAGATGCCGGAGCCGTGGGACCCCGCGCCGGAGCTTGCCCCTCTTGGCGGATTGGCCGCGAAGGCGGTTGCCGACGCCTGGCGCAGGATGACCGTCGAGCGGAACGGCGCTACTGCACTTCGCCTGAAGCCGTCCGAATTAATCGTGCGTCGCGCCGTTCTTGGCTGGGACGTGGCGGCCATGGTGATCGACGATGTGGAGCAGCGGTTCGAGGTGCATGCCAACGGACAGGACAAATGGTTTGTGCGGCGGTCGGTCGACACGGATGCGGGGCCGATGACGGTCGAGGTTAACGGATGGAGCACGCGCACGCGACGTCCTTTGCCGGGAGCATACCGAAAGCCGTATCTTGATCCCGATCCTGTCGCTGCGATCATCGCGCGCGCCGAGCACGAAATCTGGCTGTCGGCGCTTGCCGTTGTCCATGAAGCGGTGGCTGCCTCTCTGGAAGAGGTGGAGATGCTTCCTCCTGTTACTTCCTCATCGCCCTGGCTGGTGGCGGATCGCCGCCGCATCCTCCCGGATGTTGTTGCCGAGGTTGCCTTGCAGGCGGAGGCCAAACGTCGCCACGATGCTGTCCTCGCTGCCCGGCACGCCCGATGGTTTCGAACGATCTCAAAAATTTCGGGCGACCCGGCTTGACTGCGACCGAGATTTGGAGGATCACTTGTCACGGATAAAAAGGTTGGCAACCCCGCTTCGGCAACGAGGCGGGGTTTCGCGTTTCAGGGGCCGGCATGCTTGAGCTTCAGGTGCGATGGGCCGATGCTGGCGGGATCATTCGGCTGGAAAGGGCAATGCGGGCATTGGGGGAACAGAAGTTCCGCCTTGTCGCCAACCGCGTCGTCAACCGCACCGGCGATATGGCCCGTACCCATGTGCGCAAGGCGCTGACCAAGCAGACGGGCCTCAAGCGTGTCGTCATCGTCAAGGCGGTACGGGTCACCCCGTCCTCGCCGGCAACGTTGACCTATCGCATGAGCGCCCAGGGCGGCGACATCGACGCCAGCGTCGGGGCGGGCCGCACACTGGAAATCACGCTCGATCTTGCCGACGC
>JBIQHO010000465.1:0-2197 GCA_044508545.1 Bradyrhizobiaceae bacterium
CCTTCGAAGCGCGCCGTGGAAAAGTTCCCGTTGACGCCGATGCTGGTGGTGATGAGATCCTTGAGGCGCTTGTCGTAGATGGTCGGATACAATTGCTCCGTCATCCACAGCACCGGAACATCCTCGACGAGGATCTTCTGCACCTTGGAATAGAGTTCCTGGCGTTTCTCTCGTGTGGTCTGGATCGCGGCGTCCGCGAACAGTTGATCCACTTCCGGATTGGAGTAGCCGCAGGTGTTGGTGAACATCACGCCCTTGCGGATATTCGACGAGACATAGGTGCGCGCCACGCCCAGCGCCGGATCGCCGAATTGGTAGAGCATATTGGTGGTGATATCGAACTCCCAGTTGCTGACCGCCTTGGCCCAGCCGCCGACATCGTTGCTCTCCAGCGTCACCTTGATGCCGGCGGGTGCCATCGCCTGGCGGAAGTACTCCGCAGCGCGGACCCAACTCTCGCCGTAAGGCGCAACCGCGAATTTGAGGTTGGCGCGGGTGCCGCCGGCATCCGGCTTCAGGCCCATCTCGTCCAGCAGCGCGATCGCTTTCTTGACGTTGAAATCGTATTGCTTGACGTCCTTCTCATAGAACGAAGTGGTGGACGCAATCGGTCCGGTCGCGATCTTGGCGAGGCCGAACATAATGCGGTCACGAATGAAGGCGCGATCGATCAGGTGCATCATGGCCTGACGGAATCGCTTGTCGTTCATCGGCGCGCGGCGGCAGTTCGGCTCGAACCACAGCACCGGCGAGAAGAACTCGTAACCTTTGGTCGTCATTTCCAGATGCGGCAGCGCGGCGATACGCTTGACGTCGAAGCTCTCGAGATCCGTCCATTGCGCAAGTTGGACCTCGCCGCTCTCCATCGCGACGGCGCGCGAGGCGGCATCCGGAATCACGCGATAGTAAATCTCGGTCAGGTGCGGCTCGCCCTTGCGGTAGTAGTCCTTGAACGCCTCAAGATGGATGTGCGAGCCGCGCACCCATTCCTTGAATTTGAACGGGCCAGTACCGATCGGATGGTCGTTGTGCTTGGAATTGCGATAGTCCTCGCCTTCATAAAGATGTTTCGGCAGGATCGGCGCGGAGGACGCCTCGAACGCCAGCAGGAACGGGCCAAACGGCTGCTTCAGCTTGAACACCACGGTATAGTCGTCGGGCGCGGTGATGCTTTCACAGCGGTCGAAGTTGGCGCGCGCGCGTGGATGAACCTCCTTGAGCAGCTTGGTACAGGTGAAGATCACATCCGCCGACGTGAACGGCTTGCCGTCATGCCACTTGGCGTTCTTGACCAGCTTGAACGTGTAGGTCAGCCCGTCGGGCGCGACCTCCCAGCTCTCGGCGAGTTGCGGCAGCGGCTTGAGTTCGAAATCGTAGGACAGCAGGCTTTCGTAGATCTTGCCGCCCACCACGCCGGTCGGCGTCTGCTGATTGTGCGCCAGATTCAACACAGGTGGCTCGGGTTGAATGATCGCGGTCAGGCCGCCGCTCGCGGTCTTGCCGATGACCGCCGTCGGAAACATCATGCCCGCGGTCGACATCGCACCGGAGGCGAGCATCATCAGATTGAATTCGCGACGATCCATCAGATTCCCCCTGTATATTTCCGGTCCTGTTGCCGGTTGCTGACGAGTGAGGTTAGCGAGAGAAGGCCAAGGCACGCTGCCGTTTGGGCCATCTTCTATTCAATTCGGGCCAATCGCGCGGCGATCAGCGTTCGTCCATCAGCGATTCCTCAAGCAGATCAAGCCCCTCGCGGACGATGGCATCGCTCGCCGTCAGCGGCACCAGTATCCGGATGGTGTTGGCGTAGACGCCGCAGGACAGCAGAACGAGTCCCTTGGCGCAGGCGCGTGCAACCACCCTCCTGGTGGCTTCGGCATCGGGCTCGTGAGAGCCGCGCTCCCTGACGATATCGAAGGCGATCATCGCACCCGGCCCTCGCACCTCGGCGATCGGCAGAAGATCATTGCGGCGCTGCATCATCAGCAACCGCTCGCGGATCGTCGCCCCCATCGCCACCGCACGCGCGACCAGATTTTCCTCCTCGAACACATCAAGCACCGCGAGCGCCGCCGCGCAGGCCAGCGGGTTGCCCGCATAGGTCCCGCCGAGCCCGCCGGGCGCCGCCGCATCCATGATGTCGGCCCGGCCGATCACGCCTGACAGCGGAAATCCGCCGGCGAGACTTTTGGCG
>JBIQHO010000466.1:0-2182 GCA_044508545.1 Bradyrhizobiaceae bacterium
CTCCGCGCCCCCAGCCTCCGGGAACACGATCTAATGGCTCCCGCATCGCCTCGATAGCCGCACGGGCTGCAATGCGGTCGTCGCCGTCAACCGGGCAACCGATGCCAAATCGGGCCTCAGCGATCGCCCGCGCCACTCTCTCTACCATCTCGCTCATGTCAGGCTCCTATTATGCGGAGGGGAGGGGGTCACCCACGTTTTGCAAATCTCGATTTGTTCCATAGATTTCAGGCCACGAAACATGCACAGTTTCGAGTGAAAACGTAATGTTTTCAGCGGCATCGCAGGATTTTAAGTCCCTTGCGTCTACCAATTCCGCCACGCCCGCACGGCTTTCTTCTCAACGCTTTGCGCCGAAACGGCAACCGATGTTTTGCAGATCGTCCCTTGGCGTTTTGCAAAACGGTTCATCCGCTGTTCTTCCTGGCCTCGAAAGCGCGGATCACCTTGGCCTCGTTTTCGACGTGCCGGGTATAGTGCGCGCCCATCGCTTCGGAGCGGTCCCCAAGGGCGGCGGCTACCTGTCCGATGTCCGCGCCATCGCGGCGGAACGCAGCGGCATAGGTGACGCGAAGCCCGTGCAGCGTCGCGCCGGGCGACAGCTTGCCGGCCTTCTCCAAGCGCTTAAGGAAATGGCTCACCTCGGTCTGCATCTGCTTCTCGTTGCGCCACGGCGTGCCGTCCGCGCGGGTCGCGATGTGTGTCGAGGTCCGGGGCAGTCGGTCGAGGAAAGCCTGCAGCTCGGGCTCAGCGGGAATCCACACCAACTCCCCGTTCTTGCGAGCGCGAACCCGGAAGCACCATCCGAAGCGGGGGTCAGGCTGGTAGTCGTTCCAGCGAAGGCCGGCGATCGTCTGACCTCTGTAGCCGACGTGCCTCGCCAGCATCATGGGGATCAGCACTTCGGCCGGCGCCTCGCGCTTGGCGGTTTCCCACTCCGAAGCCGGCCACTCGCGGTTTGCGTTAGGGTCTGCTTTGTGCGCCTTGTCGATACCCATTGCGGGGTTGGTCGGCATCTTGCCGCGCTTCATGGCCTGGGTGAACATGGACGACAGCGCAGCGATCATCTTGTCCGCGAAACGCGGCCACTTTTCCTTCGCGCACGTGTCTCGGATTTCGTACAGGCTTTCGTGGGTGATCGTGTCGAGCGGCGCGTCCCATTCCGGTCCTAGATACAGAAAGGCGGCCATGTAGTCCTTCTTCGTGGCCTCCGCGAGCTGCTGATACTTCGGGCAGTCATTCTCGAACCACTGGATCAGCCATCCAAGGGTGCCGTCCGGATAGGTCCGTTTGAGGTCGCGCTTTCGCCGTCGGTTGTAGGCGTCCAGCATGTCGGTTTCGCCTAGGCGACGCTCCAGCGCGGCGCGGTCGCCGTCGAAGCCGCGCAAGAGCGCTTCGCCCGTCTCGCGCACGTAGACGTAGTATTTTCCGCGCGCGCGGACGATGTTAAGCCCTTCGAGCTTCACCGACACCACCATTGATCCTCTCCCCGAATCTGCGCATCGGGGGAGTTGAAACGTTCGGGTCAAGCGACGCCAACCAGTTATCGAGGCTGGAGCGCAGATAGCGCGATCCCCTTGTGGATTGCGTGAATGGGATCGGCTTCACGGGGCAGACGGTCTTGAACGTCTCCGGCGATAGGCCACAATACGCGGCTGCCTGGTCGAGTCGCAGCGCGGCAGGCCAGTAGGGCGCGAGATTGGCGCTTGCCCTACTCACGGCGCACCTCTCGCTCCGGCACCTTGACCTTGCTCTCCGGCCACTCGCCGCCGTCTGAAAACACGACGGTGAACTCCCGACCGTTGTCGAGCCAGGTTGCATCCTCGGTCTTGCCGGTTACGGGATGGACCGTAGGCTGGATGAAGTTGCTCATTTGGGCGCCCCTCGGTCAGGAGCGGACTCGTTGAGGGCCGCGCGGCCGGCGGGGGTGATGCGGTAGCATGAAAGTTCGGCACGTACAGTCCATTCGGCAAGGCCGGCTTTTGCCAACTGAGCACAAGCGTTTGCGATGCCGGAAACCCCATTAAAGCCGGAAGCATGCTTGCTGGCGATATCGTAGATCGTGAGCCAGTCGTCGCAAAGCAATGCGAGGTTACGCCTCTGCGCCTCTGTCAGCTTTGTCATGCGCGCCTCCCGAGGGAACGGATAGCGGTGGCGACGCCTTTGGCGAACCACGGAATAC
>JBIQHO010000467.1:0-2174 GCA_044508545.1 Bradyrhizobiaceae bacterium
GAGGCATTGCGGGAAATTCTCGAAGCTGAGTTCGTGAAAAAACCTGCCGAAACATGGCTGGCGATGATGCGGGATTGCGGCGTGCCATGTGCGCCGATCAATACCTACTCCCAGGCGCTGGCCGACGCGCAGGTCGCTCATTACGGCTGGGTTCAGCCGCTCGATTTGCCTGGCGGGCATCAGACCAGCACATTCAAGAGCCCTATCCAGATTTCAGGTCTTCAGTTCGACATCTATCGGCAGCCGCCAGCACTCGGCGAGCACACGCAGGAGGTCATGGCTGAACTGAGCACGCGAGGAGCATGAGGTTCCGCGCATGAATGATTCTGGCCTTCCGAACGCCGGTCGCTCGTCTCGCCTCGTGCATCTGGGGCGGCCGTCGTCGGATGGCTGCGCGGTGAACCCGCCGATCGAACGGGCATCGACCTATCTTTATGGGAGCGTCGAGGCGATGCGCGATGTCGAAGCGGCGCGCGCGGAGGGGCAGCGAACTCGGGCGTATGGCCGGCGCGGCAGCGTAACCGGCTTCCACCTGGAAGATGCCCTGGTGGAAATGGAGCGAGGATACCGGGCTCGGCTTGCGTCGTCGGGACTCGCAGCCAATGTGCTGGTGTTTCTGTCCACTTTGAAAGCGGGCGATCACGCTATCGTCAGCGACGGCGTCTACGGTCCCGTTCGGAAGTTCGCGGTCAACGCGCTCAAGCGACACAACGTTAGTTTCGATTTTTGCCGTGCTGACGGTACAGATATTGAATCGCTGCTGCGGTCGAACACCCGCTTGATCTATCTTGAGGTGCCGGGGTCGGTTCTGTTCGAGATCGCCGATCTCCCTCGGATTGCGTCGCTGGCGAAGGCCGCCGGAGCATGGCTTGCCGTCGACAACACCTGGGCGTCCGGTTGGCTTTATCAACCGCTCGCGCTTGGCGCCGATATCTCTGTCGTCTCGGCGACAAAGTATCTGAACGGACATTCGGATGTCCTGTTGGGTGCGGTGGTGGCGAACGAACCGGCCTGGCCGCTGATCAATGACATGGCGGAACTGATCGGCGTTTCGGCTTCGCCTGACGATGCCTATCAGGTGCTGCGCGGGCTGCGCACGCTCGCGATCCGCATGAAGGCGCACGCGGACCATGCGTCAAGATTGGTCGACTGGTTCAAGGCGCAATCGTTCGTCCGGCGGGCTTATTATCCCGCAAGTCCCGACCATGACGGCTTCGATCTCTGGAGGCGAGACTTCGCCGGAGCGTCTGGCCTGTTTTCCATCGAGCTGAAGCCTGAGTTCGTCGAACAGAGAGCGATTGCGTTCGTCAATGCCCTTCGGCTGTTCGGAATCGGTTCGTCGTGGGGAGGCTTCGAAAGCTTGGTGCGGCTGGAGAGCGCTGCCACGCTTCGTACGGTATCAAAGCCGCCGGCGGGGCCGGTTGTTCGCTTCCACGCGGGGCTCGAAGATGTCGAGGATCTGCTCCATGACCTCGCGGCTGCATCACATGTGTTTGCAAGGTAGTCGATAACGATGGCGGATGACAGCTTGGTTCAGGTTACCTTGTCCGGCTCGGCGATGCAGATCGAGCTCAATCGCCCGCATCGCGGCAATGCCTTGTCCGCGGTGCTGGTGGAAGCTGTAATCGACTCGCTAGCGGCAGCCGAGGCCAACGTGGAACTCGATACGGTGATTCTGCGCGGAGCCGGTCGGCATTTCTGCACCGGATTCGATCTCGAAAACATCGAGCAACACAGCGATGGCGATCTGCTTCAACGCTTCGTGCGGATCGAAACGTTGCTGAGTATGATCTGGGGCACGCGGCTGCGCACCGTCGCCATCGGCGCGGGGCGGACGTGGGGGGCAGGGGCCGATCTTTTCACCGCTTGCGATATTCGAATCGCACCGGCGGAGTGCCGGTTTCGATTCCCTGGAGCCGGATTCGGTCTGGTGTTGGGAATGCGGCGGCTGGCCGTTCGTGTGGGAGAGGATAGGGCGCGGCTATGGACCACGACAGGGATCGAGTTCACCTTTGCGGAGGCTGTTGCCGCCGGGCTCGTGACTCATGTGCCTGACGACGGCGGCTCGGTCGATACGGTTCTCGGCAGCCTTCCGGCGATTTCGGTCGATACTCTTACGTTGAGAGCGCTGAACGAGGCATCACGCCGGGATGAAAGCGAAAGGGACCTGGCGT
>JBIQHO010000468.1:0-2168 GCA_044508545.1 Bradyrhizobiaceae bacterium
GGGCGCGAATACATTCTCCGACGGTCGTCTCATAGCTCCCGGTCATCGGCGTCTTCCGTCTACTTGTCGTGCTCAGTCAGAGCCCTTCATTTGAGGTTCTTGAACTTGCCATCGCGAATTTCCGCCGAGACCAGCAGGTCTCCGGTCCAGCCGTCGTGGCTATCCTTCGAGAAGCACATCTTGCCTTCCGAATAGGTCTTGATACCACACAGTTTCTCCATCGCATCACGGATGCTGTGTCCCGTCACATCGCCCTTGATGGTCTTGACGGCCTCGGTGATCGCAAACAGCGCGTTCGATCCGATCACTTCGCCGAAGCCCTGCGGCGTTTTTCCGGCCGCGTTGAGGAGTTTTCCGAGTTCCTGGAGGCCCGGGCCTGGCTCGTCCCAGTTGGCCAACAAAACGATGCGGACGCCGTTTCCAGCCTCGCCGCTTGCATCGATGAACGACTTCTGACCGAGCCCGATGGGAGCCCACATCGGCGCCTCAAGGCCCACCTGACTCGCCGCGCGCACGAAAGCGGCGCCAAGCGTCGGGGCCGATGCCTGGAGCAGCACCACGTCCGGCTTGGCGTTGCGGATCTTGGTCGCCTGCGACGTCAGATCCAGCGCCTTCAGCGGCGCGGTCGCGGTTTCGATCAACTCGACATTGGCCTTCTTGGCCAGCTCGGCAATATAGTCCGCGGTGTTCTTGCCGTAGGCGTCTTCCTGATAGAACAAGCCAACCTTCTTGGCGCCGCCGGCGATGGCGCGTTCGAACATCACAGCGGTGTTGGTGAGATCGCCGGACAGCGAGCGGAAGACCCAAGGATAGAACTTGTTCTCCTTGAGGGTTACCGCGAGAGTGCCGTTGGGCGCAACCATGGGCACCTCGTAGCGCATGGCCACGGGCGCCGCGGCCAGCGTTCCGCTGCCCGTCGTCGAACCGATGATGGCAACCACCTTGTTCTGCTGGATCAGTTGCGTTGCGCCGCGCGCAGCTTCAGTCGGATTGGTGGCGTCGTCATAAACCGACAACTCGATCTTGCGGCCGTTGACCCCACCCTCATCATTCATCTTCTTGACGAGAACCTCGACGGCATCGCGTTCCGGAATACCGAACGGTGCCGCAGGCCCCGTCAGGCTCAGCAGAAGCCCGATCCGCAGCGGCTCCGCCGCCGCAGCCGTCTGGACATGAAGCCCACCCGCGAGCGCGATCGCGCCCAGTCCAAGGATAACCGACCTTCTCTTCATGGCTTCACTCCCTGATGCCGATTTGAAAATTCGATAGCGCGACTTAGCCGAACGCACCCGCCTGACGATGCCGGGCAATTTCATCCTCCGCGAACCCGAAGGAGCGCAGAATTTCATCCGTGTGCGCGCCCAGTTCCGGCGGCCCCAGCCTGACGCCCGGCGGCGTGCGCGAGAATCGAAGAGGGTTGCCGACCACCTCCGATCGCTGGCCGCCCGGCATCGGCACCTCGACGACCATGTCGTTGTGACGCACTTGCGGATGATTCAGCGCCTCCGCCAGCGACAGCAGCGGCGAGCACAGGATGTCCTGTTCGACGAGGCGCGCGAGCGCATCCTGCGTCGTCAGACGCAGAAATTCAGGGCGAAGCAGCTCGTAGATCTCATCCTTGCGCTCAAGCTGCGCGGCTGCGGTGCCCAGCCCATCACGGATGCTCAGGTCCTCGATCGCCAGCGCCTGGCAAAGCAGTTGCAGCGGATTGACCCGAAAGAAGCCGAGGACCGTGATCCAGCCATCCTTGGTCTGGAAAATGAAGTTGAGGCTCTTGTTGATCCACCGCGTCTCGTAGCCGTAGATCAGTTGCGATCCGCCCTCCAGGCTCTGCATGGCGATCGCGGCATTAAGCAGCGAGGTCTGCACTTTCTGTCCCTGCCCCGAACGCTCCCGCTCAAGCAGCGCCAGAATCACGCCCTGCGCCAGAATCATTCCCGCCGCGAAATCGACCACCGGCGTATTGACCAGCGCCGGCGAGCCGTCGGGCCTGGCATTGCCCATCGCGATGCCGCTGAGCGACTGGATCGCCATGTCCTGACCTGGATTTCGCGACAGCGGCCCGGTCTCGCCATATCCGCTGGATTCGGCGTAGACCAGGCGGGAATTGGCCACCTTCAGTTGGTCATAGCCGAGCCCGAGACGGTCCATCACACCCGGACGATAGT
>JBIQHO010000469.1:0-2163 GCA_044508545.1 Bradyrhizobiaceae bacterium
CGGCAGCAAAGCGGCTGACATATGGAACGACGCGCGCGACGAATGCGATCGTCACGCGGCAGACCGCAAAAACGGCCCTTCTGATTACGGATGGCTTCCCCGATGTGCTGGTCTTGAGGGAAGGCGGCAAAGCCGACCCTCACGATTATACCGTCAGCTATCCCGATCCCTACGTCCCAAAATCGCTGACGTTCGAAATTTCCGAACGCATTAATGCGGAAGGCGGAATTGAGCGCCCGCTTCACGCCGACGCGGTTGTCGAGGTCTTGCGCCGTCTCAAAGCCCTGAAGGTTGAGGCGGTCGGCGTTTGTCTGTTCTGGTCGATCGTCAACCCCGCGCATGAACTCATGTTGGGCGACCTGCTTCGGAAGCATCTGCCCGGAGTCCCGTTCTCGCTGTCACACCAGGTTTTGCCAATCATGCGGGAATACCGGCGGGCGCTGGCGTCGGTGCTGGATGCCTCGTTGAAGCCTCTCATGCAGAAACATCTTCGCGACCTTGAGGGCGATTTGCGTTCGGCCGGATTTACCGGAGATCTGCTTGTCAGCACCACGATCGGCGGCAACGTCGACATCGCCAGCGTCGTCGAGCGGCCTATTCAGATGGTCAAGTCCGGGCCGGCGATGGCTCCGGTCGCGGCCTGGCACTACGCCTTGCAGGAAGGCGGGCGCAACGACGTCATCGTTTGCGACACTGGCGGCACGACGTTTGACGTCGGCCTCATTCGCGACCGGGAGATCGTAAGAACGCGCGAGACCTGGCTTGGGCCCAAATATCTCGGCGAATTGCTTGCAATCTCGTCGGTCGATATCCGCAGTGTCGGCGCAGGCGGGGGATCCATCGCACGCGTGGACGAAGGAGGATTGCTGCGGATCGGCCCGGAAAGCGCAGGCTCGAATCCCGGCCCCGCTTGTTATGGCCGCGGCGGCACAATGCCCACGGTTACGGATGCTGCGGTTGTCGCCGGCTACGTTGATCCGGATTTCTTTCTGGGCGGGCGCATGAAGCTCGACATCGCCGCGGCGACTGCCGCGGTCGATCAAATCGCGCAATCTCTGGGCATCCCGGTGCAGGATGCCGCCTGCGCCATTCTCACCGTGGCTAACGAGCGTATGATCTCTGCCATCCAGGACATCACGGTGTCGGAGGGAATCGACCCGCGCGACAGCGCGGTCGTCGCGGGGGGTGGCGCCGCGGGTTTCAACATGGTGCCGATCGCGAGAGAGCTTGGTTGCCGAGAGATCATACTCCCACGCACCGCGAGCGCGCTCAGCGCCTGCGGCATGCAGTATTCCGATACGATCTACGAGGCGGCGACCAGCACGCACACCAGCTCCGACGCGTTCGACTTTGCTGCGGTGGAGGCGGGACAGCGGCGGCTTGCGCAGGATATCGAAGGCTTCCTGAAAGGGATTTCGCTGGATTCGATTGCCAGCAAGTCAATCGAATACGCGGACGAAGCACGCTATCGCTCGCAGATATGGGAGCTCGAGGTCCCCTACAAGGACGGGCATATCGCCGGCCAGGAGAAGGTCGCAGAACTTTCGGAGGCCTTCCATGCCCTCCATGAGCGGATGTTTGCGATCAAGGATGTCGAATCGGCGATCGAATTCCTGACGTGGAAGGCGCGCCTGCGTCTACAGCTCAAGCGCACGCGCAAGGAGGCCAGCATATTGCCGGTGTCCCGCACAGAGGCGGTGCCGTTTCGGTCGAGCAAGGCGTTTTTTGCGGAGTGCGGTCTTCTGGAGACCCCGTTCTATGCAGGCACCGCGCTCGCGATCGGCGCCGAGATACCTGGTCCTGCCGTGATCGTAGAGCCAACGACGACCGTCGTCGTGCCACCTGGCGCATTGGCAAGGGTCTCGGATCGATCGAACTACATTATCTCCACGGGAGTCTAAGTCGGCGGTTTGACACCGCGCGGCAACCCGTCTCAGACTCAAAGGTCACTCCGATGTTAATGCGCCGATCCGAAGATAACGCCACAGAGAAGGGAACGGCGATATTCTCCGATCCGGTTCTTGCGGCGATCCTCGCCAATCGGTTCGAGGCGATCGTTCGGGAAATGACCAACACTGTTCTGAAGACGGCACGCTCAGCCGTGATCAGCAGTGGCCGGGATTTCTCATGCTCGCTGGTGACAGCCGACAATCAGTTGCTCTC
>JBIQHO010000039.1:0-16381 GCA_044508545.1 Bradyrhizobiaceae bacterium
CGGCCGGCCGCCCTGCCGGGAGACCGCCATGGCGCTTGACCTCGTGCCGCTGTGGACCGGCATCCTCGGCCTGGCGGTGTTCATGTACGTGCTGCTCGACGGCTTCGACCTCGGCATCGGCGTGCTGTCGCTGCTGCAGCCGCGTGCGCGCAAGCACGAGCTCGACCGCATGATCGAGTCGATCGCGGGCGCCGCGCGCGCACTGAAGATCGGAGACCCGTCCGATCCCGCCACCCATGTCGGCCCGGTGATCGACCGCGAGGCAAAGGAGCGGCTCGACGCGCATATCGCGCGCATGACGCGCGAGGCCCGCGTGCATTTCGCGGGCGTTGCGCCCGCGTCCGGCAATTTCGTCGCGCCCCATATCTTTGAGCTGGCGGACGCCCGGCAACTGACCGAGGAGGTGTTCGGACCGATCCTTCATATCGTCCGTTACCACGCGTCCGGTCTCGACGCGGTTCTGCGCTCGATCGCCGATACCGGCTATGGCCTGACGCTCGGCATTCACTCGCGCATCGACGACACGGTGGAAGCGATCGTGGACCGCCTCGAAGTCGGCAACATCTACGTCAACCGCAACATGATCGGAGCGGTGGTCGGCGTGCAGCCGTTCGGCGGCCACGGCCTGTCGGGGACCGGACCGAAGGCCGGCGGCCCGCATTATCTCGCGCGCTTCGCGACCGAACAGACCGTGACGGTGAACACCGCCGCCGCCGGCGGCAACGCCGCCTTGATGAGCGGAGATGGGTAACCCACGTCCCTCGGAGCGACCGCTACGCCGAACCCCCTGCGTACTGCGGGGACGGTGGCGAGAGCGAGTTCTACCCGAACGATGACCGAAAGTTCTCCATCGCCATCCCTGGAGCCGCGTGGCGGCTATCCGGAATCCAGCAACCGAGAATCGTCAGACGACTGGATTGCGGGCCCCTCGCGCTTCGCGACGCCCCGGAATAACTCGTCGCTTATCTCTGTTTGAGCATGATCTTTCCCGAAAGCCGGTTTCCACGTTTCGGGATCATGCTTAGCGGCCCAGCCACGGCGACGCGAGCCCGACCGCGATCAGCCCGAGAATAACGGCGATACCGATGGCCCACGAACTGAGGCGCACGGCGCTGTCCGCCGTGCGCTCGCGCTCGTTTTGCGCGATCTCGCGATTGCGATCCTTGTCGCTCTGTTCCGGCTCTCGCATCGGCTGGCCTGCGCGAATGAAACGTCAGGCCGACAAATCATTTCGCAACGTATGGTTCCGTGATTCATCCGAACAGAGAGACCGCGGCGGCTCGGCCTCAGCGCGCGACGATCAAACCTCTGCTGGTGACCACGACCCAGCGGCCGTCCTGCTTGCGGATCGCATCGACGCGGCCGAGCCCGGGCACCGGATCGCCGGCATAGACCTCATAGAGACCGCCGCGTCCTTCGATCAACGCGCCGCCATCGGTGATATCGCGCAACACCCAGCCTGCGACCGCGGGCAGACGCGCGACAACAGGCTTCGGCGCCGGCAGCGGCACCGGAGCGGTGGCGGCAGTTTGAGCCGCAGCCGTTGGGATCGATCCGGTCACGGTCGGGGCAGACGTTGAAGATGCGGTCGCCGGAGAGGCGGCCGGCGCCACGGCCGCATGCTGCTTGTCGAGCGTCTCGTGGAGCCTTGTCAGCTTGGCCGCCGACTCGGCATGCGCTTTTTCAACCTTGTCCAGGCGATCGTTGATCCTGGCGAACTGGCTGGCGTCGCCCTTGGCCGCGCGATCGATGCCCCCCTTCAGCGTGGCAACCTCGGACTGGAGCTGCTTGATCGTGGCCTCCAGAGCCTCGGCCTGACCAGCCGCCGCCGACGACTGCTCGCTTGCAACGCCATGACGAAGGCCGGATGTCGCCAGCGAACCGCCAATGGCGCCGGTGATCGCGGCCAACACTGCGAACGCTGCGATCGCCGCGAGGCGTCGCTTGCGGGAACGCGGCGCATCGCCGTCTGCCGCCGCCTCCCGATCGATCGCCGGGCGATCCCATGACGTGCTGCGGGATGGCGGCACCATCATCATCCTGCCGGTCTCCCGCACCGCGTCCGCTTTCGGAGCTTCACGCTCAAGCCTGGGCTCGATTATGGGTGCGTCCGCCTTCGAAGCCGCGGGCTCAATCGCGCTCGGGGGCGTTTCCGCCTTCGCGGCCCCGGCTTCGATCTTCGGCTCGATGATCGGCGCTTCCGCCTGCGTCACATCGGCCTCAAGCCGAGGCTCGGTCGCCGGGGCTTCGACCCGCGGGGCCTCTGGCTCGGACGCTTCGGCTTTCGGCGCCGCGATGTCGTCGGGCGGCGGCGCAGACAATTCCTGCTCCGGCGCAAGCTCCGGAGCCGTGGCGCGCGATGACACGTCCATCCCGGCAAATTTGTCACCCGGGCCGCTATCGGTCCGATCAGACGAATGATCGCTCACGTTAAGAACTCCAATAAAGGTTGAACTATCGGTATCTTTTCATGACTTGCAAAATCGTTACCTTCGGCACCATTGCGGAAATTTTAGGATTTTTTCCGACCGACAAAGCGGCTTAACAAAGGCCGGCGAAAATGGACCACGATCCGGCCCGTGACACAGCCATATAAGGACCACAGGGAAGCATGCGGGGAGCGTATTGGGCATGTTGAATAAATCGCGCATCCATCAATCTCGTCGAGCCGCGCTGGTCTTGGGCGCGTTTCTCGCGCAGTCCCTCTCGCCCGCCGTTGCACAGCAGCCGCCGACCCAGACAATTTTCCGCAATGTGCGCGTGCTGGACGTGGTCGAGGGTCGTCTCGGCCCGCCGACCAGCGTCGTGATCCGCGGCAATACCATTGCGGCGATCGAACCATCCGCAGACGCGGATTCCAAGGCCGAAATTATCGACGGCAAAGGCCGCACGCTGATGCCGGGGCTGATCGACGTGCATGTCCATATGACGTTCGGAGCGGTCTTGCTGAGCGATCTCTATGATCCGATGACGACAGCCGAGCAGCTCGGCGCAGCCGCCGCGAAATCGGCAACCGAGATGCTGCTGCGCGGCTTTACGGCCGTTCGCGACATGGGCGGCCCGATCTTTCCGCTCAAGCGGGCGATCGACAGCGGGAAAGTGCGGGGACCGCGGATCTGGCCGTCGGGAGCGATCATCTCGCAGACCTCTGGGCACGGCGACTTCCGCACGCCGGACGAGCGCTCGCGCCGTTTCTTCGGCAAACCTTCGCGCGCCGAGGAAGAAGGCGCGACCTTTATCGCCGACGGTCGCGACGAGGTGCTGACCGCGACGCGCGAGAATCTGCGAATGGGCGCAAGCCAGATCAAGATCATGGGCGGCGGCGGCACGTCGTCGGCCTACGATCCGATCGACGTCACGCAATATACGCTCGACGAGATGAAGGCCGCGGTCGATGCCGCCTCCGACTGGAATACCTATGTCGCCGTCCACGCCTATACGCCCCGCGCGGTCCGCCGGGCGATGGAGGCGGGCGTCAAGTGCATCGAGCATGGGCAATTGCTCGACGAGCCGACCGTCAAGCTGATGGCCGAGAGAGGCATCTGGCTGAGCGCCCAGAACCTGATTTCGGATTCGCCGAACATGACGGCGGAGCGCCGCGCGAAGCGCACAAGCATCGTGGAAGGCAACGCCCGCATCTGGCCATTGGCGAAGAAGTACGGCGTCAAGCTCGCGTGGGGCACGGATATCCTCTTCGAGCCGGAACTCAACGCCGAACAAAATCGTCTCATCCTGTCGCTGAAGCAGTGGTTCTCCCCTGCCGAAATTCTCCGGCTGGTGACCTACGACAATGCACAGCTCCTGGCGCTGAGCGGCCCGCGCGCGCCCTATCCCGGCAAGCTCGGCGTTGTGCAGGTCGGCGCTCTCGCCGACCTTCTCCTTGTCGAGGGCGATCCGCTCAGCAACATCGACCTGCTCGCCGATCCGCAGAAAAACTTCCGGATCATCATGAAGGACGGCGTAATCTACAAGAACGACTGACGGGGAAGCCGGATAATCGACTTCGACGCGCCATGCGGCCGACGTTCGGCCATCCACGACCCGATTAGATCACGACCGGCGCATCCGGAAGTTCGTTCGGACCGGCTCCCTGCTTCGGGAACTGTTCTGCAAGCTGCCGGGAAACGGCTTCGATGCCTTTCACGACTCCGGCCTCGAAACGGTTTTGCTTGAACTCGGCCTCCATCGCGGCGCAGATGGCCTTCCAGACCGCCGCGCCGACCTTCGCATGAATGCCGCGATCGGCGACGATCTCGACGTCGCGGTCGGCGAGCAGCAGATAGATCAGCACGCCGTTATTGTGCTTCGTATCCCAGACCCGAAGATGCGCGAACACGTCGAGCGCCCGCTCGCGCGCCGGCTGATCGCGAAACAGCGGGATGCCATCGAGCGCGCCTTCCACGGCGAACACCACCTGCCCCGAATGGGTGGTCTCGCCGACGCGGATCGCACGCTCGATCGCCGCCATCACGTCCGGCGGAAAATGCTTTCGCACCCGCCAGCGATGCCCGATCAGATGCCTGCCGATGCGCCCGATACCCATCCTACCAGCTCCCCGATGCGCCGCCGCCGCCGAAGCCGCCGCCGCCACCGCTGAATCCGCCGCCGCCGGAGAACGACCCGCCTCCCCGGCCGCCGCCGCCGACCCAGGTGCCGCCGCCTCGGCCTCGCCCCGCGCCCGAGACAATTGTGTCGCCCACCACTGTGAAAACGAACGCCAGCACCGCGGCGATGCCGGCAACCATCAACGAGCCGACGAATATCCAGGTCGCCACGCCGGCGAGAACGCCGGTCGCGACCGAGCCGACCAGCCGGCCCAGGATGCTCCGGAAGATCCCGCCGAAGACAAGCACGCCGACAATGACGAACGGATTGAAGAGATCCTCGACGCTGAAATTGTTCGCAAACTGCCCCTGCGGCTTTGGCGCGGGCAGCGGCTCGCCGTCGATCACGCGCAGCATGCGATCCACGCCGGCGGAGATGCCGCCGGCGAAATCGCCGCTGCGGAATTTCGGAACGATCTCTTCGTCGATGATGCGCTTCGAGGTGAGATCGGTCAGCGCGCCCTCGAGACCATAACCCACCTCGATCCGAAGCTTGCGGTCATCTTTGGCGACGACAAGGATCGCGCCGTCATCGATCTTCTTGCGGCCGATCTTCCATTGGTCGGCGACGCGGATCGAATACTGCTCGATCGTTTCCGGCGCGGTGGTCGGCACGATCAGCACCGCGACCTGACTGCCCTTGCGATCCTCGAACGCCTTCAGTTCCTGTTCGAGCGACGCCTTCTGATCGCTGCTCAGCGTTGCGGTCAGATCGACCACGCGCCCGGTCAAAGGCGGCACCGCGACATCGGCGGATGCCGCGCCGATCCAGCACAGCATCAGCGCCAGCAGCGCCGCTTTCAGGATGCGCATCGCCGTCACCGGCTGTGCCGGCTACTTCGCGGGCGCGGCCGGCGCCGGGTTGAAATCGACCTTCGGCGCGGTCGAGATGTCCTTTTCGTTGTCGACGGTGAAGTTCGGCTTGGCCTTGTACCCCAGCGCCATGGCGGTCAGGTTGGTGGGAAACGAGCGGACGGTGACGTTATAGTCCTGCACCGCCTTGATGTAGCGGTTGCGCGCGACGGTGATGCGGTTCTCGGTGCCTTCGAGCTGGCTCATCAGGTCGCGGAACAGCGTATCCGATTTGAGCTGCGGATAATTCTCGGTGACGACCAGAAGGCGCGACAGCGCGCTGGAGAGTTCACCCTGAGCGGCTTGGAATTTCTGGAACGCAGCCGGATCGTTGAGCACTTCGGGCGTCGCCTGGATGCTGCCGACCTTGGCGCGTGCGTTGGTGACGCCGAGCAGGACGTCCTTCTCCTGCTGTGCGAAGCCCTTCACCGAGTTGACGAGGTTCGGCACCAGATCGGCGCGACGCTGATATTGATTGACCACCTCGGACCAGTCGGACTTGATCTGCTCGTCCTGCGACTGGATGGCGTTGTAGCCGCAATTGGTCAGGCTCAAGGTGGCGAGCGCCACCAGCACCGTCAAAAACTTCCTCATCATATGTCTCCTGCCCGGCAATCAGGTCTGCGTTCCAGGGAAAAGTCCGCGCGACCTCTCCGGCCGCGCAACCGCAATGCCAGCAGATGTCGTGACCGCGCCGTTCCTGTCAATTCTTTTGCCGTCAACAACGATCACCGGCAAGGCCGGTTATAGCGCCGGATGCGTTTCACGGACATCCGGATGCGCCGCAGGACCCCCATGGTGTGGTCGGCGCGGCGCGCGACGACGGGTCGCCTCAGGGTGCGCGCGATGGATCTCACCCTCAGGTCCATCAGATGCGGTGCTCGCCGGAAGGCCGCCGAGTCCGCCTCCGCACCATTCATGGGTCGGCTCGGCGGAACACGTCCCTCCCGCGAATACGGCCTCGAGGGCATACTACCGGTCTTCGTCACGGAGTCAGACACTGTGACATTTTCATCCTATGCAGCGCCATCGATATATTTGTATGAATATATCCATATTTGCCGCTAAGGAGACCAGATGTCGTCTGCCCGTCGCCCCAGGCGTTACCGCCTTCGCAGAGTTCCTTCATTGTCGATCCTGGTAGCGCTGTGTGGAAGCGCATCGGCTCAAGAAATGCTTCCGACAATCGATGTCCGGAGCGATGCGTCGCAAAGTGCCGACGTGACTCCTGATTACAAGGTCAACCGCGTAGAACTCGGGCCGCTGGGCAAGAAGCCGCTGATTGATACGCCTTTCTCGGTCAATACGATTTCAGAAGGTTTCGCCGAGAACCAGCAGATCCAAAGCGTGCGTGAAGCGTTCCGCTTCATTCCTTCGGTTCAGGGCGAGAACGTCCGTCCGCAGACGCGCGGCGTTCAGGCGAGCGTCGTGCAAAACACGCGCATCGATGGGCTGAATATCGCCGCCACGACCGAATATCCGATCGAACAATTTCAACGCATTGACGTCTTGAATGGAATCGCCGGCGCGTTGTTCGGCCCGGCTCAACCGGGTGGAACCTTCAACTACGTTATGAAGCGCCCGACCGTCGATCCCATGCAACGTTTGACGGCAGGCTATCTTTCCGCAGGCCAGTGGCTCGCGCATGCGGATCTCGGCGGCTTCGCCGACCCGGAGCATCGCTTCGGCTATAGACTGAACCTTCTCGATCAGGATGGCGAAAGCTACGTCCGCAACAGTCGGCTGCAGCGCCAGCTTGCCAGCTTCGGCGGCGATATTCACTTCAGCCCCGACACGGTGCTCGAGACGAATGCGAGCATCTATCATTACAGGACGGAGGGATTGCCTGGAACGTTCGCCGTTGCAAAGGGCGTCCTCTTTCCGGCAGCGGTCGACCCGACAAAGGTTGGTTACGGCCAGCCGTGGGGAGGAGACGACAACACGACAACATTCTTGAGTAGTCGCATCAAGCACGATTTTAACGAGAACTGGAGCTTCTCCGCCGGAGTTTCGCGCAATACAAGCGATCGCGCCTCTACCGTTCCGACAAATACGATCACGAACAACGCTGGAAATTACGTAACCACCGCGGCGACGACGACCTATAGCCTTGACACAGTCGACAGCAATCAAGCCGCGCTAAACGGCCGTTTCGAGACGGGTTCGCTCAAGCACGATCTGGTTCTCGCCACCAACGGTTTCTCCTGGGATCGCTACACGCCTTTCCAGAGAGGAACAATCACGGCTGGGAGCGCCAGCCTCGGCAATCCGTCGATCTATCCCGAGCCTAATTTTCCGGATTTCAAAAACCGCTACAGATCCGTGAACACCTTCCAGCAGTCGCTTACCTTGGGTGACACCGTTGCTTTCAACGATCAATGGTCGGTGTTGGGCGCCATCAGCGACAGTTGGATCGACACCCACAACTATAATTCGGTTGGCAGCCTCACGAGCGCGTCCAGCGCTACGGGATGGAGTCCGCTCGGCAGCATTATGTTCAAGCCGCGTAAGGACATAACCACCTATTACACCTATGCGGATAGCTTGCAGCAAGGCGACAGTGCGCCGGCTGGCACCGCCAACCAGGGCCAGACTCTGGCCCCCTATCGAAGCAATCAAAATGAACTTGGCGTCAAATTCGATTTCGGGCGCTTCAATTTGAACGCCGCGCTCTACAGAATCGAACGGCCTTATGCCTACACCGGAACGGACAATGTTTTTTCCGTGAAAGGGACGCAGATCAATCGTGGCATTGAACTGATGGCGTCAGGCGCCATTAACGACGAATGGACCGTATTCAGCGGGATGACGTTCATTGACCCACGGCTCCACAATACGGGCTCACCGCAAACTGACGGCCAACGCATTCTGGGCCTGTCGCAATTCGTCGCGAATTGTCTGGTCGAATATCATGTTCCTACTGTCCAGGGACTGACATTCACCGGGAACGTCACCTACGCGACGAACCGGCCGACGGATTACGCGAACACGTCATTCGTTTCCGGCTACGCATTGCTCGATCTTGGCATGCGCTATTCGCAACTCATTGCCGACAAGCGGGTCACGTTCAGGTTCGATGCTTTCAATGTCACCGATGCTCACTATTGGGCCAACGTGACGCCGGCCGCTCAGAATGGGTATAACGCGACGGGTTCAGCGACCGGCACTTTGGGCGCGCCGCGGACTTTCCGCGCGTCATTACAGGTTGAACTATGAAGAGCCGGGCTATCGCGGTCACATATGCTAGCGTCCTCGCTCTGACGACGATCGTCGGCTCATGGGTCTGCCGGGCGGAAGCGGAGGAGCAGGCGTCCACGCTGCGGGTTTACGCGGCCGGAAGCACGCGAGGCATTCTCCCCGCAATTGCGGAGGACTATGCCAGGGCGACGGGCCAGAAGTTTGAATTCACATTCGGCCCGGCGGGTCTGCTCTTGAACAGAATTCAGAAGGAAGGCGGCGCGGACATTTACGTATCCGCCAACATGGAGCATCCGCAGCGCCTTTTCGTCGATGGCGCCGGCACGCGGCCGGTCATCTTCGCCAGGAATCGACTATGCGTGACCGGCCGCGCGGAGCTTGGCCTCACTCAAGCAAACCTGCTCGACAAACTGCTTGAGCCGTCAGTAAAAATCGGCACGTCGACGCCCGGTGCCGATCCCGGCGGTGACTACGCCTGGCAATTCTTCGATCGAGCAGAGACGGTTCGCGCCGGCGCGAAGGACACTCTCATCAGAAACGCGCATCAATTGGTTGGAGGACAAGCGAGCCCCAAGTTGCCGGCGGGAGAAACGGCGGTGCATTATTTCTTTACACGGCACGAGGCCGATGTCTTCATCGGTTACTGCAGTTCGCATACAAAAATCAGCGCCGAAACTGAAAAGCCATCGGATCTGCCGCTGACGCGGGTCGAAGTGCCTCCGCCGCTCGCGATGCCCATCAATTATGGCCTGACGATCCTGACGGCAATCAAGGACGCGGGCCGCAGGGACGTTGCGTATCGCTTCGCGCTCTACCTGCTGTCTCCGGATGCGCAACGGCGCCTTCCGGAATACGGTTTCCTTCCGGGAGGCGGGTTTTAATCGGAGTTCGAAACGGATGCCGCCTCAGCGGCGATCACCGGTGTACAACAGCGCATCGGCAAACCCGGACGACCCACGGACCAGATTTCCAGGTTTGCGCTTTCGCGTGCCCGCCGCGACGCCAAACCGGCCTGTTCGCGATCACGTGTCTGCCTTATATTAGGGCATGACCGTTACGGACATCGCGACGCGAACCTATAACCACGGCTTCCGCCTCGATCCGATCGTGCGCAGCCTGCTCGATACCGATTTCTACAAGCTGCTCATGCTGCAGATGATCCGGGAATTCTATCCGAACGAGCATGTGACGTTTTCCGTCATCAATCGCAGCCGTCATGTCCGGCTCGCCGAGGTCATCGACGAAGGTGAATTGCGGGCGCAGCTCGACCATGCCCGCAGCATTGCCTTCAGTAAAAAGGAGCTGATCTGGCTCGCGGGCAACACGTTCTACGGCGAGACCCAGATGTTCACGCCGGACTTCATCAATTGGCTCGCGACGTTCCAGCTTCCTGAATACGAATTGCGGAAGGTCGATGGCCAGTACGAACTGCATTTCCATGGGCGATGGACCCACACCACGATGTGGGAGATTCCGGCGCTCGCCATTCTCAACGAGTTGCGGTCCCGCCAGGTAACCAGGGGTCAGGGCCGGTTCGCGCTCGACGTGCTGTACGCGCGCGCCAAGGCAAAGCTGTGGGGCAAACTCGAACGATTGCGCAAGCTCGACGACTTGCGGCTGTCGGACTTCGGAACGCGGCGGCGTCATGGCTTTCTCTGGCAGCGCTGGTGCGTCGAAGCCGCCAAGGAAGCATTGGGAGCCGCCTTCACCGGCACGTCGAATGTTCTGCTGGCGATGGACAACGATCTGGAAGCCATCGGCACCAACGCGCATGAACTGCCGATGGTCGCGGCCGCGCTCGCCGATGACGACGACGCGCTCCGCCGTGCGCCCTATCGCATCCTCGACCAATGGCGGCACACCTATGGAGGCAACCTGCTGGTCGCCCTGCCGGACGCCTTCGGCACAAAGGCTTTCCTGCGCGACGCGCCGGAGTGGGTGGCGGATTGGACCGGCTTCCGCCCGGACAGCCTGCCGCCGATCCCGGCCGGCGAAGAGATCATCAGGTGGTGGGAGCAGAAGGGCCGCGATCCCAGGGAGAAGATGCTGGTATTTTCCGACGGCATGGACGTGGATTCAATTGAGGAAACGCACCGGCATTTCGCCGGACGCGTCCGGTTGAGCTTCGGCTGGGGCACCAACCTGACCAACGACTTCGTGGGATGTTCGCCTGACGGCACCGCCGACCTCGACCCGATCTCGATCGTCTGCAAGGTGACATCGGTCAACGGTCGTCCCGCCGTGAAACTGTCGGACAATCCTGAGAAGGCGACCGGCGAGCCCTCGGAGATCGAACGCTACCTGCGCGTGTTCGGACATGCCGGCCGGGTCCATTCTCCCGTTCACGTTTGAGTCGAAGCGGCCGCTTCAATGAGGCTGATCGGGATGCCAGCCGATAACGGCATGCATCACGAAGAAGCCGGCAACGTAGGCGACCGCGACGGGCCAGCCGTGCCTGAGCCATGAGCCCACCGACTTCGCCTCCGGATACATGTTCGACAGCGCCACGCCGGCGGAGGAGCCGAACCAGACCATCGAGCCGCCGAAGCCGACGGCGTAAGCCAGAAATCCCCAGTCATAGCCGCCCTGCTTGAGCGCCAGCGCGGTAAGCGGGATGTTGTCGAACACCGACGACACAAAGCCGAGGCCGAGCGTCGTTTGCCATGACGCCGCTGGCAATGTCTCCACCGGCATTACGGAGGCGGCGGTCACGAGCGCCAGAAGAAAGATCGTGCCCTTGAAGGTCTCGGGCATGATGGTCCAGTCCGGCGTGCGCAGGAACGCGGTCAGCAAAATCGCGGCCCAGACCGCAAGCCCAAGCACGGGAAGCGTGTCGAGCAGTGCCGGGAATCTCAGGTTCGCGGTCACGTTTGCGACCAATGCCGCGGTCAGGATGACTGCCACGATGAAGACCCGGGCGCCGTCCACGCGCAATCCGCTCGGCGGCTTCTTCACGATCGGCGAAAAGCGATGCTGCTTGATCGCGGCCGGAACCGCGAAAATCGCGAGCGCCACCACGGCCGCGACATAGGCCTCCACGACGCTGAGCGGACTGACGCCGTCGATCCACATCATCGTCGTCGTCGTATCGCCGACCACGCTGCCGGAGCCGCCGGCATTGGAGGCCGCGACGATCGCAACGAGATAGCCGATGTGGACCTTTCCCCGAAAGACGTGGCGCGCGACCGTGCCGCCGATCAGCGCTCCCGCGATGTTATCGAGGAAACTCGACAGCACGAAAATGATGACGAGAAGGAGGACGCCGCCTTTCCAGTCATCGGGCAGCACGGCCGGCATTTCGTCCGGTATCCGGCTTTCCTCGAAATGGCGCGACAGAATGGCAAACCCCATCAGCAGCAGGAACAGGTTCGCCAGCGTGACCCACTCGTGCGCCATGTGGCGGCCGAACCCGCTCCACCCTGCGCCGGACTTGAACCCGGTGAAGCCGATTTTGTAGCCGATGATAACAGCAAGGCCGACCAGCGCGATTGGAAGCGTATGGCGGTGAAACAGCGCAATGCCGAGCAGAATGAACCCGAAGAGGATGAAATCGAGGGGAATTCCAGCAATCAGGATCGGATCGGCCATCGCGCTCTCGAATATTCCGGCAGATATTGGAGAATCCTCACCGGCAAAGCGTCATTCGCCGACGAATCGGCCATACTTGCCGCGGGCAAACAAGAGCGATTCATTCCGGTTGTAGCTATAGGCCTCCACGGCGCCGAGGAAGATGACGTGGTCTCCGCCGTAGTAGCGATCGACGGTGCGGCATTGAAAATTCGCAACGCCGCCGGACAGCAGCGGAGCGCCGCCGAGACCTGGCGTCCAGGCGACTCCCTCGAACTTGCGGCTCGACGGCGTCGCAAATTTGACGGCGAGCGCCTGCTGCGACGCGCCGAGCACGTTGACGGCGAAATGGCTGGCGTTCTGGAAGACGCTCATGTTCCGTGAATAGACCACGAGACTCCACAGCACCAGCGGCGGGTTCAGCGAAACCGACGTGAACGAGTTGCACGTCAGCCCGTAAGGGATTCCGGCCTCGTCGGCGGCCGTGATGATGGTGACGCCGGTGGCATAGGTGCCGAGCGCGTTGCGGAAGTCGCGCGGATCGAGCGAGGACTGGTCGCTCGCGAGTTCATTGGCCGGATCCGGCGCGCCGGGGAAGTCAGGACCGCCTGTCATCAGACGACCTCACAGCGTCAGGTTTTTCGACGGCAGACCGAGAGCAACCCGGCCGTAATCCGTGCCCGCCGCATCGAAGCTGAACGCGATGTGGGAATTGATCGCGTTCGCATCGCGGAACTGCCGCTGCAGCGGCGAGCCGGCGAACAACCCCCGCGCCCCGCTCGCTGCAACCAGCAGCGACACCGCCTCGGTACACAGGTTCACCGCATAGGCCCCGTCGCGCCGCCATCCGGTCTTGACCGCCATGTCCGGGATATGCCCACGGCGCGCATCATGCATTGCCTTGATGCAGATCGAGCGCATGACCAGCCGCGCGGCATCGATCTTCGCGGACGCTTCGGAAATCTTGATCTGCGTGGACTGAAGATCGCTGAGCATGGCGCGACTGTAGGTGGTTGCGCGATGGCGTGCGACCTCGATGTAGTCTTCGAGGCAGCCCTGGGCGTTACCGAGCGCCACTCCGGACAGCACGAACGGAAACAGCGCAAACACCGGGAGCGCATAAAGCGGGTTTGGATTGACCGCGCTGCCGGGCGACGGACCGCCGGCAATCTCCGCGACCGAGAGCGTTTTCCAGTCTTCGACGAAAACGTCTTCGACGGCGACGTCGTTGGAACCCGTGCCTTTCAGGCCCGCGGCGTTCCACATGTCGATAATACGGTAGTCTTGGCGGGGAAGCAGGAAAATCCTGTACTCGATGCCGTCGGCTTCATCATCGGATGAGACGATCCCCGCGAGCATGTTCCAGTCGCAGCAATCCACACCGGACGAAAACGGCCAGTGGCCCTGCAGGCGGTAACCGCCCTCGACCTTCCTGGCGCGGCCTGACGGAAATACGAAGGATGAGGCGATCAATGCGGTCGCATCCTTGCTCCAGACGGCGTCCTGCGCCCGGCTTTCAAACATGCCGAGCATCCAGTGATGGCTCGCAAGGTTCGCCAGCGTCCACGCCGCGGATGAATCGGCCATGGCGATCACTTCCGCGACGTCGACGAGAGCCACGTAGTCGAATTCGGAGCCGCCAACCCGCCTGGGCTGCAGAATCCTGAACAGGCCGGCCGCATGAAAATCCTTCTCGGTCTCGGGTGGCAGCCGCCTCAACTCTTCCGTCCTCGCGGCCCGCTCGCGCAATTGCGGCACGAGCGCCCGTGCTCGCGCCATCATGGCGGCATAGTGATCGTCGTAATCCGGTTCTGATGACGGATTCGCAGGCGGGCTGATACCTGCCATCTGGTTATCCTCACTGTCCGCTGCGCAACGGACCACCTTGCGGTACTTGCCCAATCATAGGCGAGTATGACGGGGATCACCAACCGATGGCAACCGCTGAAGATGCGGGACCGCTTACTGTTCGGCGACCTTGTGCGATGTCGCAGCAGCCAAACCCTTGTCGAGTTCGACGCGGCAGCCCGAACTGAGGCTTGAGCGGTTCTTGACCATGCAGGCGGTGATCCGGCCGATATCCGGAATTTCGGAGCTGCACAGGCGGAACGCATCACCGGTGCACCGCCGTTGCGCTTCGGCGGTGAAGGCATGGCTCGCGCTGGCCGGCATGACGAAGAAGCCTGCGACAGCCAGGGTCGCAGCGATTTGACGGGCGGTCTCGTTGCGAACGGTGGTCATCTTTGGCTCCTCGATTGCGATGAACTCTGCGGCCATTGTCGATGCCGCATCCTGGATCATCGGTGCTGGGGAAACCGTGAGGTTCGTCACTGAGGCTGTCATCAACAATAAAATGCAAACGATATCAATAATATACGGAACATACCTGCGGCACAGCGGATACTGCCGGCACGTCAGCTCAACAGGACGGGTTCGGTTCAGTTTATTTGCATCAACGGATTATGCCGGGCCTCGACGGACGGATGCAGGCATTGACGGGACGCGGCTGCGCCTGTCATTCAAGCAAGCAGCGGCTGAACTGAAATACATACAATAGGCGGATTTCTGCCTATCGTACCGCCAAACCAAAATGCGCGCCTCACGCGCATCGCATAGCCGGACAACAACCATCATGGCCGGCTTCGCCTTCCGTTCCGGTTGGCTGCATCGTCAATTTCAGCACTGTTTCGATAGGCAAGAGAGCCATGAAGTTAATCCGCGCGGCAATTTTCTTCATCGTGTTTCTGGCGTGGATGCCGTTGCACGCCGGAACGCCGGCTCCCGGAAATGGCGGCACTCCCAAGCCGGCAAGCCCGGCAGCCGCGCCTCCGCCGGCGGCTCCCGCCGAAGATCTGCCGTCCGTTCCGGCGCCGCAGTTTCCTCAAGCGCAGTCGAAGCTCGACGGCTGGAAGCAGACGCTCGATCAGATCGAAGCGGTCCTCGGCGCCCATGTGATCGACGATGCCGTGTTGAACAATCTGCGAAACCGGACCGCTGCCACGCAGGGCGAAGCGCGCGACCTGATCTCGGAAATCACACCGCCGCTCGAAGCCGCGACTGCGCGGGCGGCCGAACTCGCGCCAAGTCCCGACGCGACCGCTCCGCCATCTGACGATGTGAAACTCGAACGCGCCAAGCTGCTGGCTGAAGTCGCCGCGCGGCAGGGCATCATTCAGCAGGCCAAGCTCATCAACGTGAGGGCTCAGCAAACGATCGAGGCGATTTCCGATCGGCGGCGCGCGATGTTCAACGATTCGGTGCTGCAACGCTCTGCAAGCCTGCTCAATCCCACGTTCTGGATCACCGCCGCAACCGCCGTTCCGGTTGCCGCCGGTCACCTGACCGATCTCCTCTCCAAATGGGGCCGGGTGCTGGCGTCACAGCCGCTTCGCGCCGCGTCAGGCTTCGCAATCGCAGCCGTCGTGGTGCTCGGATTCTTCCTGTCGCCGGGCCGGCGCTGGTGGTCGCGCTGGACCAGACGCGATCCCGAGATCGCCAGTCCGAGCCCGCTGCGGAAGACCGGCTCCGCTGCCGTCATCGTCCTTGCAGACACCGCGCTCACCGCCGTCGCGCTGCTCGTGCTCTATCAGGCGCTCATGATGCTCGGGGTGCTGCCCGACGACGTGAGTCCGATCGTTCGCGCCTTGTTCATCGGCATCACCTTCGGCTTCTTCTTTGTCCGCCTGACGATCGCAGTGCTGGCGCCGGGACGTCCGACCTGGCGTCTGATCGAAATGGACAATGCCGCTGCCGACGGCCTGATATCCTACGCGGTCCTGCTCGCCATGGTCATCGCGTTCGGCGTGGTCGTGGATGCCGTGAACGTCGCGATCAGGGCCCCGATCGAACTGTCGATTGCAAGCCGGGGCATGATCGCCATCGCGAAGGCGCTGCTCTTCATGGGGGCGCTTCGCGTTGCGGCCACAACCGAAGCCGACGACGAAACCACCCCCTCCCCGCCAACCGCCGTGAACAAGTCCGCGTGGCGCCTGCTGATTCCGGTCGGCTGGGTGATGGCCATGGCCGCCATTCTCGGACCGCTCGCGGGATACGTCGCCTTGGGCCGGTTTATCACGATCGAAATGGTGGTGGTGATCGCCGCGCTGATGAGCTTCGTGCTGCTGAGCCGGTTCGCCGCAGTTCTCGTCAATGCGACTTTT
>JBIQHO010000470.1:0-2155 GCA_044508545.1 Bradyrhizobiaceae bacterium
CGCTCGAACCGTTGGCGACGCGCGCGGCAAAATCCTTTGCATGGTCGGCATTCGACGCCAGCGTGCTTGCGGAGACTTCCAGTTCGCTCGCGGCCGACGCGACAGCCTGAACGATTTCGCCGATCGCCGCTTCGAAGGAATCCGCGATCTTTGTCATGTCCGCCTTGCGCTGAATGTCGGCCCGGCGTTGCGTGGAATTGACCTCTTCCCGGCTGAAACGGATCAATGTCTGCACGGTTTGAAGGTTGCGAAGCGCCTGGCCGATTTCGTCGTCGCGCTTGATTTCGATGCGATTGTCGAACTTGTCGTGGACGAGGTTCAGCATCGTCTCGTTCAGGTGACGCATCGGCTCCTCAAACGCGCGAAGCGTCTGGCGTCCGACGATCCCTCCGGCAGCAATCCCGGCGAGGCCAAGAAAGCTGAGAACGAGGCCCCACATCCCGCCGGCCGCGGTTGCCCCGAGCAAGCAGCAGACGAGCAGGAAAGCGGCCTGCAGCGTGATCAGCGTCGTCATTCGCGCCCGCATGGTCCGCGTGAACAGCGCGAAATGATCGAAGAACGATCGCTTCCGGATGATACCGGCATCGATCCGGTAAGGATGCGGCCGCTTTTCGCGAATGGCCGCGTAGACCTCCTCCGCCAGCGCGCGCTGGTCGGCGGCAAGGCTGGTGCGGATCGATGTATAGCCGCTGACCTGGCCGTTTGTGCGAATCGGCGAGGCGGTCGCCAGCACCCAGTAAAAGCCGCCGTTCTTGCGGCGGTTCTTGATCGCGCCAACCCAGGGTTTCTCGGCCTTCAGCGTGTCCCAGAGATTTTCGAACGCCTCCGGCGGCATGTCCGGATGGCGGACGATGTTGTGCGCCTTGCCTATCAATTCCTCGGTCGTGAATTCGGCTGCGTCGATGAAGTCTTCATTGACGTAGGTGAGACGGCCTTTGAGGTCGGTCCTTGAAACGATCAGCGTTTCGTCGGAAATGGGATATTCGGCGTCGGTAACGGGAAAGTTCTTGCGCACGGGGAAACTCGTCGATCTGTTGGGGTTGAAGCAAGCGTTACGCCCGATGCGCTGCCATGACGCGATTCGCGAGGAATTGCGTGAGCAGAAATCGGTAGCGGCGTCCTCAAAAGCTTACCCGGCAAGAACGCTTGTCGACGCGGGTGATAACTGGGGCAAGTGAACCATCGCGGAGGCACCTTCTGTGGCTTTCCGGGGACTCGGCTCTAACGCGTATCGGAAGCAGGATAGGACGAGCCGGTTAAAAAACGGTGGTCGGCAGGTCACGAAGAGCGGCCGGCGCTCCGGCAACGAGAAAATAAGGAAATTAATAAAGCCCCCCCCCCACGGGCGGCGGACGCTATGGCGGATTCCGCTGGCGGTCCGATCGTGATTGATCGCATCGTCGAGGAGGAGGGCTGGTTTTTTTCCGCCGTGCGGAGGCGCGGGGACGCGGGCCGAGCCGCTATCGCGTCAGCCGTTAAATGCTTTCGGCTTCCATCCCGGATGAAAATTGATCCGCTCAAGGGCTTTCATATCGAGGCTCCGCGTAAAATGACGTCAGCGCCTGATGGGCTCGCTCACCGCTCGCGCGGCCGCCCGGAATCTCCGGACGGGAAAATAATCGTGAGCAGCATCAGCGTATCCTCGATTCCCTGGATCGAGTGCGGGACGCCCCCTTCGAGATACACCCATTGGCCGCCTGAAAGTTCCAGTGTTGCTTCCGGCAAGCCGAGCCGGGCCCGGCCTTCCAGGCAATGCAACGTGATGGGGCCATCAACTCGGTGCGTCTTGATTTCCACGCCGGCGTGAACGACGAGGCGTACGACCTCGAATGCCCCCGATTTGACGATGGCGGTCGTCCGCGCATCCTTCAGGTTCGAACCCAATGGTGCGAGATCAAAAACCTCTCCGGGGCTGGCATGGTGCATGGCCATCGCTGTCGTCTCCCTCTGCATCCGCCTTCGGCACATGCCGGTCGTTATCTTCTGCTCTCCAATATGAGCATTTTGAGCGGAAAACCCAACCTGGCAACATGGCTTGCAGCCACAAGCCGCGGGTCCCCGTCGATCGCTGCGGTTGAAGCTGATCCTATCCGACAACCGGCTTCCGCTTCGGGATCATGCTTCTTGACAGTCTGCTAAGACCGAAACAGTGCAA
>JBIQHO010000040.1:0-16328 GCA_044508545.1 Bradyrhizobiaceae bacterium
CGTGGGCTATCGGAATCGGCGATGTCGTCGACATAGCGGCAGAACGTGTAGATCTGGAACATGGCCTCGCGTTGCGCGCGCGGCAGGATGCGCATCGCCGCGTAGAACGAGCTGCTGGCCGCAGTCGCCCCGGAACTTGCGTCGGCTGTCGTTTCGATGGTCATGCGCCGGCCGCCGGGGTCGGGCGCCGCCGCACCGAGCGCCGAAGCATCTCCGCGGTGATTCCGGCGACACTATAGCCAAGCAGTTGCAGCGGCTTCAGATGAACCGTCTCGCTCAACGGGTCGCGCACCTTCAACAATGCCACGATCCGGTCGGCGAACATCTGGATGACGCCGACTTCAAGCCCGAGCCGGATATCCTTGATTTCCGCCGCGAGCGGCCGCGCCTCGTTGAGCAACGCTTCGGTCCGCGCGGCCAAGGCGTGCAGGCATTGCAAAAGTGCAGGCGTGGCCTTGTCGCCGCCGAGCATCTCGACTGACGCGCCGGACGCGGCCAGCGCATCGCGCGGCAGGTAGACGCGGTTCAGATTCCTGTAGTCCTTGCCGCAGTCCTGGAGATGGTTGTTGATCTGCAGCCCGGCGCACAGCGCATCGGACGCGGCCCAGGTCGACGTGCTCTCGCCGTGGACGTCGAGCATGAAGCGTCCGACCGGCATCGCCGAATAGCGGCAATAGTCGATCACGTCATCCCAGGACTCGTAGCGCAGCTTCGTGACATCCATCCGGAACGCCTTCAGCACGTCGATCGCGTGACGCGGCGGCATCGCACGTTGCGCCAGCGCATTGCGAAGGTTGACGGCTTCCGGCTGGCTGTCCCCCTGCCCCAGGAGTTCGCTCTCGAACAGATCGAGCCAGGCGAGTTTGTCCTTTTCGCCGAGCTCTGCGTGATCGGCGATGTCGTCCGCGGTCCGGACAAAATTGTAGAAGGCGAGAATCAGCGCCCGGTGACGCGGGTGAATGATCCACGACGCGACCGGAAAATTCTCGTCGCGGTGGGTCTTTCCGGATCGCAACTGGTTCGCGGCAGGCATCGGTACTGGCTACGCTGATCTGGATCGCAAATTGGTCTCCCGCCAATTCCCGAAAGTCGGACAGGCGGGATTGCTCGCGCACCCATATAGGGGAAACCGCCAGCTAAACCAATGCTATCTTTCGCCTTTTAGCCATAACCCACCCGCCACGGCGGGTGGGCCGCCGGCGGCCGGAACGAGTTGTCTGCTTTCCGGAGCGCTTTACTGGCCGTGGTTCAGCAGAACCTGGTTGCATGCCTTCGTCAGCTTCGGGCGGTTCTCCTGCAGACAGGCCAGGACTGTGAAATCGCCCTGATCCATCACCTTGCGGCAGAAACGACTGACGTCCCGAGAGCAAGCGCGCTGTTCCGCTTCGGTCCCCCCGTGCTGGGACTGCGCCATCGTTACGGTCGAGCCGAATGTCAACAGAGCGAATGACAGAAAAATTTTAGACATCGTATTCCTTCATTACAACGGCAGAAAATTCGATCCTGCACACGCCCGGGCGTATCCAGATGACCGGTCTTTCAAACGGCGGAGAGCTGGTCCGTATCGATACCCATACTCGAAAAGATCGCAAGGGCGCATGCGGCTGCTCCATCAATCGGATGCGACATTCGCCGGTCGCGGCCCAGCATATGCGCGGTTTTCAAAAGCACTGTGAAATGCGGCTAAATTTGCGGCGGCGGCGCGTTACCGCAACCTGTCCCACAGCTTTTCAGATAACCATATCTAACACGCTGAAATATATCGACTAAAGTACAACAAGCGAACCGACCACGTATTCATGTGGCCAATCCGCCATGGCGTCCTCCCGTCAGGTGCGCAACAGCCCGGTTCCTGTGGGGGCTCATATCTGCGAATATCGGGCTTCGCGGCTGCCATCGATGCAGATACCCGGGAGAACATCGGCTATGCTGCCGCGCTTGAACCTCGCGCGCCAAGGCGACACCTAGAGTTTTGGCAAGAGGTCATGACACGGGTCATGGGCCAAGCACCTTTTTATGGAAACCGAATATGAAACTGTTTGCCTCCAGGCTGATTCGGAAGTCGACGATTGCAGCCGGCCTTATTGCAGGCCTCACCCTGTCCGCATCGGCGAGCTTCGCCCAGAGCACTCCGTTTGCCGGCTTCGCGGGGAACTGGTCGGGCAGAGGCACGGTGACGCTAGCTGACGGATCGAAAGAAAACATTCGCTGCAAGGCATCCTACAGGGTGAACGTCACTGACACGGCGTTGAAACAGAGCCTGCGTTGCGCCAGCGACAGCTACCAGTTCGATCTCTCCAGCGACGTAGTCAGCGAAGGCTCCCGACTGACCGGAACCTGGAGCGAAGCCAGCCGCAATCTGTTCGGCTCCGTGCGCGGCCGCGCCAGCGGCGGCGAGATTGAAGTGTTCGTCGAAGCGGCGGGCTTTGCCGCCAACCTGACGCTGCGCACCCGCGGCAACCGGCAATCGGTGTCGATCACCTCGAAGGGCGAAATCAGGAACGTCTCCATCACCATGGCGCGCAATTGACGCCACCGGAATCCAATTGAACAACCCGGAGCGGGATGAGGAAAAGCGGGAAGGGTTTTCCGCCACATCCCGCTTACGCGGCTGATACCGTGCCGATACGGCTTATTTCGTCGTCGGGTTCGCCTGACCGCCGCCTCCGCGCAGCCGCTCGGCAAAGGTGATCAGCCACATCGCCGTCGGCCGCAGGATCAGGAAGTCCGCGACCAGGGCTGCGACCATGGCGAAGGCGCTGAGCCAGCCGAACAGTCGCAGCGACGGCAGATCGGAGAACACCGTCACCACCAGGCCACACGCCAGCACCACGGTGGTCAGGATCAAGGCCGGTCCCATCAGCACCGTCGCGCGCTCGACGGCCTCCCCCGCACTGACGCCCGGCTTGCTCTCGGATCGCAGGCGATTGAGGAAGTGGATCGTTGCGCTGAGCCCGAGGCCGAACGAAACCGTGAGCGCCACCACGCTCGCGAACTGCAAGCCCTCCCCGAGCGCCCATAGCACCGTGCCGGACAGCACGACCGGGAAAATTCCCGGCAGGATGCAGGCAAACATCACGACCACCGATCGGAACGCGAGCCCGATAAACACCGCGACCAGCGCGAACTCGATCGTCAGACCGTGGTTGAGCTTTTCGATCATGCTCGCGCTGTTGCGCGCGGCGATGGCCGACAGGCCGGTGACCGCGATTTCATAACCGGGATGCGCGTGTCTGACCGCGTCCATGGCGTGGTCGAGCTTTTCCACCACTGGCAGAATCTGGCTCGAATCGCGGTCGGGCACGCGGCCGGATACCACGACCGCCGTCTGGTCTTTAGAGATGAAGCGGCGCACCAGATGCTTGGGAAGGAGGTCGACATATTCCTTGAGCGTCGCCACGTCGTCGGTGTGGGCTTTCTCCGCGAGCCAGCGGCGCAAGGTTTCCAGCGACCAGACGTTGCCGACGCCGGCCTGCTCCTCGACCAGCTTGTGAACCTCGGCGATCACGGCAAGCGTCTGCGGCGAATACAGCGTCTCGCCCTTGGGGAATTCAATCAGGACGTCGATCGGGTTGGCGCCGGTAAGCTTCGCATCAAGGCGGCCGCTCGCCGCCACCGCCTGCTGCTTGTCGGGGACCTGATCAGCGAGCCGGTAGCGCGGTTCGAGGTTGGCGTAGACCACCGCCAGCCCGCCAACCACCAGCAGGGCAAGCAGGCTGAAGAAGCCGGGATGGCCCACCATTCGCACCGCGATCCAGGCGCAGAAGCGGCGCAGCGCCTGCACGCCCCAATCAGCCTTTTTGAACTTCTCCGCGAAACGCCGTTCGTCCCGCACCAGCAGAACCCCGAACACCGGCACCAGCAACAGCACCGCGAGCAGCGCGATGATCGTCGCCAGCAAACCGGCCTCGCCGAAACTGCGAATCAGGTCCGAGTTCGAGAACTGCAAGGCGATAAAGGAAATTCCCGCGGTCGCATGGGTCAGCACGCAGGCCGGACCGACCACGAGGACCGCGTTTCGGAATGCGGAATACTTGTCTTCGCCGGCGATCAGGCGGTCGCGCGCCGCGAACGTCAACTGCATCGAATCGGAAAAGCTGATGACCATGATGAGCGGCGTCATCACGTTGAGGAACATGTTGAGGCTGAAATTGGCCCAGCCCAGCACCCCGAGCGCCAGCAGGATTGCAAGCAGCGGCGGAAACGCCGCGACGACCATGAAGGATACCTTGCGGAAGAACAGAATGGCGATCAGGCAACCCGCCAGAATGCCGGCGACGTTGTAGATGATCCCGTCGCGCTCTACCGCGTTGCGGATTTCGAGCTGCATGACCGGCACGCCGGAAAGCTCTCTGATGAGCCCGGTATCGGCGAGATCGTCGTTCATCACCTGACGGATCTGGCCGATGGTGGTGCTCAGCCCGTTGCTTTCGACGATCGAAGGCTGCAGCGACAGCACGACCAGCGCCAGCGTGCCATCCTCGGACAGCAGTTTGCCGCGAATGATCTCATTGGATTTCACGGTTTCGATGAATTTGTCGTAGTCGGCGCCTTGCGGCAATTCGGGCGGAAACAGCGCCGCCGGCAGCTTGCCGGGTTCGGGCGCCTGGCGCGCCGAGAACAACGAGATCAGACCGCGCACCCCATCGACCAGTTGCAGGTCGGTGACCATATCGCGCAGCTTTTCAAGGTTGTCGCGTTCGAGCAGCGTCTTGCCCTCGACCACGACCAGCACGTCGAACTCCGTCGACGGGAAGCGCTTGGTCACTTCCTCGTATTGACGAAACTCCCGGGTATCGGAGCGGAACAACTGGCTGAGCGAATCGTCGATCTTGATACGCTGGATTCCGAACACCGCGCCGACGACCAAGGCGAGCAGAATGATGCAGGACAGAATCGGCGCGCGGACCCCGATCAGGCCGATTCGCTCGAGTCCGAAGGCGATGCTGTGCGACCGCGCAGCCGGAGCGGTCACATCGGCAGCATCACGGTTTCGCTCAAGCATGCGCTTGTCCCTGTCTTCGCATCATGGTCCAGCGGAGTGAACTTGACATTGCAGCGAGCCCGAAAGCCGGCGGGCTGCTCGCTTTAACCATTGACCGCACGCATAAATTTCGGCGCAAGGTTTAGCGGTTTCCCGGGTGGACTACAAGCAAGGGCAATCGCCGCATTGGCCCTTCCGCCGGGCATCCCGTCCGGACCAGCCCCTCCATAGTCCCCATCTATTCCGCGGGAACAGAGGCTTCCCGCAACTTCAGCGAATAATAGGAGGCGTTGGTTTTGCCGCGCGAGGCGGAACGCGCAAACACGATGAGGTGATGGGCGACCAGAACCGAGCCGATGAGATACTCGATCTCGCCGCGCGCCAGGCGGCGCAGCGCGAACTTCCAGAATACGCGCTTGTAGTCGCCGCGCACGCCGACCTTCCAGAAGATGTTGCGCAGCATGGTCAGGCCCAGCTTGATATTCCGCCATGACCTCTGCTGGGGCGTGCGCGGTTGGACCCGCCGCGGATAGGTTTTTCGGATCTGGTACTCGTAGCGTTCCAGAACTTTTTCGGGTTGATAGGCACGGCCCATGCAGTCGCGCCACGTGTCCACGACGTGGTCGTAAGGCAGGCGGAAATCGACGTTGGAATCGCGGCTCTCATCCTCGATCAGCCGATTCTCGCGCGCGAGGCGATCCCACAGCGGCGTCTTCGGCAGCGCCTGCAGGAGATTGATCGTCAGGAGCGGAATCTGCGACTGGTCGATGAAATCGAGCAGGTGCTGTCCGGTCTCGGGCTTGTCGGTGTCGAGCCCGAGGATGATCCCGGACACCACCTCCATGCCGTAATCGTTGAGCGTCCTGATCGCGTCCATGATGGGAACCATCATGTTGTGATCCTTGTGCATCGCTTTCAGCGCCACCGGATCCGGCGTCTCGATGCCGCAGAAGATGGTCGCGAAGAAAGCTTCGCGCATTTGCGACAGGATCTCGGGACGCTTGGCGATATTCAGCGTCGCCTCGCAGGAGAAGCGCAGCACATAACCGGTCTTCTTCTGCCATTCGACCAGATGCGGCAAAAGGTCGAGCGCGGCCTTGCGGTTGCCGATGAAATTGTCATCGACGAAATACACCGAACCGCTGATGCCGCATTCCAGCAACTTGTCGAGCTCGCGCGTGATCTGCTCCGGAGTTTTGAGACGCGGGTTGCGTCCATAAAGACCGGGAATGTCGCAGAATTCGCACTGATACGGGCAGCCGCTGGAATACTGGATGCTGCCAAGGAAGTAATGTTTGATATCGGCCAGTTCGTAAGCGGGGATCGGAAACTTGTCCATGGCCAGCCGGTCGGCGGTCTTGAGCACGACCTGGTGATCCGGCCGCGATGGATCACGCGCCAGGCGTCGGATCAATTCGTCCGTGGCATCGCCGAGTTCACCGACGTGAAGGTAATCAAACGACGGATAGTAGTCGGGGCATGCGCTGACCGATGGACCGCCAAGCGCGACCGTCAGATCGAAAGCGTGAGCGCGGTGGCAGATATCGCTCATCTGCCGGCGCTGGACGTGCATGCCGCTGACCAGCACGGCTTCGGCCCATTCGAAGTCCTCGTCCGTGGCTGCGCGGATGTTCTCGTCGATGAAACGGACTTTCCAGCCGGCGGGCAGATAGGCGGCAATCAACAGCAGTCCCTGCGGCGGCATGAACGCCTGCACGCCGGCGGTCAGGGGATAGGCATGCTCAAACGTGCCGAACGACGACGTGTAGCGGGGAAAGACGCAAAGAATGCGCCGAATGCTGTATTGTCCCGCGCCCCTCATCGCACCTCCCCGTTGCGCAAATGTGGAAACCCTTCCAACCTGCGGCGCCAGCAATGGTTCCGGATCACGCGAGAACGGTTTCAGGGATCCACCTTCGTTGATCAGACTATTGCCTTACTTTTCGATCGAGCATGATCTCATCGAAAATCGGCTCCCGAATCAAGTCGCGGGGCGCGCGCGCAGGCCTTTTTGGGGTTATGCTCTTAAGCGCGAATTATCGGCTCGATCCCCGCCGCGAGTTCGAAAATTTGGCGATCCGAGCCGCCGGCCGCGGCCAGCATCAGGCCCACCGGCGCTTCGCCCTCGCGGTGACAGGGCAGCGAGATCGCGCAGCCATCGACGGTGTTGATCAGCGCGCAATTGCGCAGCGAGAGCATGTTGGCTCGCGTGTAGGCCGCATCCCCGGCGAGATCGGCGATCACCGGCGGCGTCATCGCCACCGTCGGCGCGATCAGCGCATCATACGGCGCGACGCGGCGCTCGAAGCCCGCAATGATCGCGCGGCGCATGGCGAGCAGATCGACATAATCGGCGGCGCTGAGGCTTTCGCCGCGCCGGATGCGGCTGATGACGCGGGGATCGTAGAGCTGCCCTTTTCTTGCGATCAGCGCGCGGTGCCAGGCCCAGCTTTCCGCCGCCGAGAACCCGCCGCCGACATTCAGCGATGCGATATCGGCGAGTTCGGGAACGGCCATGCGTTCGATCACGGCGCCGGCGCCGGCCAGCCGGTCCAGCGCGCGCTCGAACGCGCGCGCCACCGCGCCGTCCAGGTCGTCCAGCATCACCGTTGTCGGCACCGCGAGACGCAGGCCTTTTGCCGGACGCGGCGCAACCGGCACAATCGCTTCATTCGCCAGCACCGCGTCCATCACCGCGCAGCAGCCGACCGAGCGCGCGATCGGCCCGTAGCTGTCCAGCGTGACCGACAGCGGAAGGCCGCCTTCAAGCGGAATGCGGCGCGCGGTCGGCTTGTAGCCAACGATGCCGCAATAGGCCGCCGGGATGCGGCACGAGCCGCCGGTGTCGGTGCCGAGCGCGCCATGCGCCATGCCGTCCGTGACCGACACCGCCGCGCCTGACGACGATCCGCCCGGCACGTGGCCGACGTCGCGCCGCCAGGGATTTTTCGGCGTGCCGTAATGCGGATTGATGCCGAGTCCCGAATAAGCGAATTCGGTCATGTTGGTGCGCCCGATCACCACGAACCCGGCGCGGCGCAGGCGAGCCACGACGGGCGCATCGTTTGCTGCCGAAGGCCTATCGTCGAGCGCGCGGGAGCCGGCGCGCGATACCTGTCCCTTGATGTCGAACAGGTCCTTGATCGAAACCGGAATGCCGGCGAACGGCGACGGCGCGGCATTGGCCGCGCGCAGTCTGTCCATGGCCTCCGCGGCGGCCCTCGCGCCCTCGGCATCGACATGAATGAACACACGGGCGCCCTCGCCCGCTTTGTCGGCGATTTTCGCAAGGCAGCCGTCGACGAGCTTGCGCGCGGAGGTGCGCCCCGCCGCGAGATCGGCGGCGAGCGACGCCAGGGTCGGATGGTCGGGCATTGGCGAACCCTCGCGAGACGGAGCGGTCATAGCTCAACCGCTATTGCGCAGGCCCGCGGAAATTCCGTTGATGGTGAGCTGGATGCCGCGCAGCACCTGCTCGTCGCTGCTCTGCGCACGATGGTCTTTCAACAATTCGACCTGCACATGGTTGAGCGGATCAAGATAGGGAAAGCGGTTGCGGATCGACCGTTCAAGCAGCGGATTGCCGGCGAGCAGCCGCTCCTGCCCCATGATGATGAGCAGCATGTCGATGGTGAGATGCCACTCGCGGCGAATGCGTCCGAAGATGGTCGCGCGCAGCGTCGCGTCGGGCACCAGATCGGCATAGCGCGACGCGATCGCGATCGAACTTTTCGCGAGCACCATATCCATGTTGGAGAGCAGCATGCGGAAGAACGGCCACTCGCGATAAAGCTCCTGCAAAAACGCCATGCCCTTGTCGGGATGATCCGCTGTCCAGGACTCCACCGCGCTGCCGAACCCGTACCAGCCCGGCAGCATCAGCCGGCATTGCGCCCAGCTGAACACCCACGGGATTGCCCGGAGGTCCTCGATCCGGCGCGTCTTCTTGCGCGAGGCCGGCCGGCTGCCGATGTTCAAGGTCGAGATCTCGTTGATGACGGTGGAGGCCCAGAAATAGTCCTCAAAACCCGGAGTCTTGTAGACGAGATTGCGATAGGCCGCGAAGGCGCGTGACGACAGCGACTCCATGGCGTCCAGATATTCAAGGCTCGGCGCGCTCTGCCGCGGCTGCAACAGGCTCGCCTCCAGCGTCGCGGCGGCAAGGATTTCCAGATTGTTGCGGCCGACCTCGGCGTTGGAATATTTGCTGGAGATGATTTCGCCCTGTTCGGTGATCCTGATCTGGCCGTTCACGGCGCCGCCGGGCTGGGCGAGGATGGCATCGTAGCTCGGGCCGCCGCCGCGCCCGACCGAACCGCCGCGGCCGTGAAACAGGCGCAGCCGCACATGGTGGCGCTCGAATACTTCGACGAGGCCGATCTCGGCTTTGTAAAGCTCCCAACCGGACGTGACGAAGCCACCGTCCTTGTTGCTGTCGGAATAGCCGAGCATCACCTCCTGCAGACCTCCGCGACTGTCCACCAGCGCCCGATATTCCGGAAGCGACAGCAGCCGGTCCATGATGCCGGCGCAGGCCTGCAGAGCCTCGATGGTCTCGAACAGCGGCACGATGTTGATGGCGCTGTGGCCGGTGGGATCGACGAGATCGGCTTCCTTTAGCAGCAATGCGACCTCGAGCAGGTCGGAAACACCCTCGCTCATCGAGATGATGCATTGAGGGATCGCAGCGGGACCGAACATCTCGTGCGCCTCCGCCGCGGCATGGAACACCGCGAGTTCGCCCCGTGTCTCCTCGCTGTATGTAATGAAGGGCGACGTCAGCGGTCGCGCGCTGCGCAGTTCCCGCAACAGCACGACGATCCGCGCCTCCTCATCCAGGTCCAGATAGGAGGTGCCTGGCGCAGCGGCGTCAACCAGTTCAGCGATGGTGCGCTCGTGAACGTTGGAGTTCTGCCGCAGGTCGAGACAGGCCAGATGAAAACCGAAGCAGTCGGCCGCGCGGCGCAGATGGCGCAGGCGCCCCCGCGCGATCACCCCGGATTTATTCTGGGTCAGCGAGCGATGGAGAACATCGAGATCGGCGCTGAATTCGGCGGCGCTCTCATAGGGCGGGGAATTGCCGTATCGCGGGCGCAGCGTGTCCGCCTTCAGCTTCACGGCCGTGGCCGACAGCCGCGCGTAGATGCCTGATACCGCGAGGCGGTAGGGCTCGCCGCGGCGATGGGGCGAGGTGTCGGCCGATCGTTCGGCGAGAGCGCGCAGTTCCGGGGAGATACCTGTGAGATCGGCGGCCAGCGACAGTTCGCGGCCGAGTTCGTGCAGCTCGTCAAGATAGTAGCGCAGGATCCGCGAGGCCTGCATCCGCAGGGTGCCGCGCATCACGTCCGCCGTCACGAACGGATTGCCGTCGCGGTCGCCGCCGATCCAGCTTCCGATCCGCAGGAACGACGCCATTTCGCCCGAGGCGTCTTCGCCGGAAGCGTCCTGCAAGCGGTCTTCCAGCACGCAATGCAATCGTGGCACCTCGCGCAGGAACGTGTAGTCGTAGAACGACAGCCCGTTGGCGACCTCGTCGAGCACCGTGAGCTTGGTCCGTCGCAACAGATTGGTCTGCCACAGCGTCAGCACCGCGCGGCGCAACTGTTCCTCGCTGGCCTCGAATTCCCCGGCGGTAAGTTGCATCCGCTCGCGCCGGTCGAGTAACGCCGCGACCTCCATCTCGCGGTCGATGGTGCTCTTGCGGCGAACCTCGGTCGGATGCGCCGTCAGCACCGGGCTGACCAGCGCGCCATCGAAGAAATCCCGCAATTCGGCGCCGCTGAACCCAGCCTCGCGCGCGCAGGCCAGCGTATGCGCCAGCCTGCCCTCGTGCCGCACCCCGTCCGCGAGCGTCTGGCTTCGCATCTGGCGGATGTTGTTCTGATCCTCGGCGATGTTGGCAAGATGCGAGAAATAGCTGAAGGCGCGGACGACGAGCACGGTCTCGTCCGCCGACATGCCGTCGAGGATGGCCTCCAGTTCGCGGCGCGCCGGCTTGTCGTCGTCACGATGAAAGCGGATCGAGGTCTGCCGGATGCGTTCGACCAGATCGAACACGGCTTCTCCTTCCTGATCGCGCACGGTATCGCCGAGAATACGTCCAAGCAGCCGGATGTCGTCGCGCAGCCGCGCATCGAGCGCGGCGGCGTCAGACTCTGGCTGGCCAACGCGAGGTAACGGCATCGTCAGACTGGACATACCCTGCTCCTGAAAGTCCGGACCTTTCAGTCGCAATTTTCTTGCTGCGACGCAAGAAACCATGGCCCACGAATGCACAAAAGATGAGCAGCCGAACCGGGCAATCGGGGGATTTTCGTTGTTTTTTGCGCACCCGGACCCAGAACGGCACCGGCGCTGTTCACGGCGCTCAGGCCGCTTGGGTGCGTAACCCATTTTCGTTGCAGTTTTCCCCGGCAGGACAAGTATTTACATAACAAACGGGTTATCTTTGCATTTGCCAAGATACGAAATGCCGACGGGCCCGGACATTCGCTTTTTGAGAGTGACGCGCCGGGCAAGTTCTCGTGATCACACCGCAGGCTGCACAGCGACCATTGTGAGCCAAAAGCCCAACAAGGAGGACCAGCGTGCCCAACGAGCGTTTGCAGTTTTCCGGGTCGGACGGTTCCGAGCTTGCAGCCGCGCTGGATCTGCCCGACGGCGAACCGGCAGCCTACGCGCTGTTCGCGCACTGCTTCACCTGCGGCAAGGACGTGCTCGCGGCAAGGCGCATCGCTGCGGGACTGACGGCGCGCGGAATAGCGGTCCTGCGATTCGACTTCACCGGCCTTGGCGCCAGCGAAGGGGAATTCGCCAACAGCACGTTTTCCTCCAACGTCGCCGATATCGTTCTGGCGGCCGATCATCTGCGCCGGACCCGCAAGGCGCCGGCTATCCTGATCGGCCATAGCCTCGGCGGCGCGGCCGTCCTCGCAGCCGCGGCCCGGATCCCCGAAGCGAAAGCGGTGGCGACGATCGCAACGCCGTCCGATCCGGCCCACGTCACGCATCTGTTCGCCGATCGCGTCGCAGACATCCGCGCGCAGGGCTCGGTGGAAGTCTCCCTCGCCGGCCGCCCGTTTCATATCAAACGGGAATTCCTCGACGACATCGCCGAGCACAACCTGATGGGACAGGTTGCAGAGTTGCGGAAGGCGCTATTGATCCTGCATTCGCCGACTGACGACATCGTCGGAATCGACAACGCCACCCGCATTTTCGTCGCTGCAAAACATCCCAAGAGCTTCATATCGCTTTCGGGAGCCGACCATCTGTTGAGCCGGAAAAGCGACGCCGATTACGTCGCCGACGTGATCGCCGCCTGGGCGCAACGCTATCTCGAAGCGACGCCGAGCAGCCGGGCCGAGGATTCGGGTTCGCGCAGCGTCGTCGTTCGAGAGACCCGCCGCGGCAAATTCCAGCAGAGTGTGACCATCGGTCCGCACCGGTTGACCGCCGACGAACCAAGCGCCGCCGGCGGCGACGATACCGGACCCGGGCCGTACGATTTCCTGCTTGCAGCGCTCGGGGCCTGTACCTCGATGACGCTGCGATTGTATGCCGACCGCAAGACGCTGCCGCTCGATCGCGTCGCCGTGACGCTGCGGCACAGCAGAATACATGCTGAGGACTGCGCCGAGTGTGAAACCAAAGCCGGCATGATCGACCGGATCGAGCGCGAGATCGCGATCGATGGAGCACTCGATCCGCAGCAGCGTCAGAAGCTTATGGAGATCGCCGACAAGTGTCCGGTTCACCGGACGCTGACGTCGGAAATCCGCATCGTAACACGCGCATCCGAAGCGGAAGGGCTCTAACGCACCGGCGAAGCCGAATCCGGCGAAGGCGCGGGTCCATCGACGCGGAGCGGCCCGCGCAAACCGATTGCAGCGCCCGCGACAATTCCGGTGATTGCCACGAACGACGCCAGCGCCAGCGTCGAAACACCGGTCAGGCCCTGCCCCACCGAACATCCATAGGCCATCGCCCCGCCTGAGCCCATGAACGCCGCACCGGTGACCGAACGCAGCATGTGCCGCGGCGAGTTGTAGGCCTCGAGATGAAAACGGCGCGTCAGCAGTGCGGTGACAAAACTTCCGAGCACGACTCCCGGCACCAGCGCAACGCCGAAGTTCATCGTCAGCCCGGTCGACAGCATCACGTATTGCACGGTATCGGCGACTGGAGCGACGAAAGTGATGGAGGTGACCGGAACCGGATTGAAATCGTCGGCGCCGAGATAACCGGTCGCGTACCATCCGCAAGCAACGAGGAGACCGATGATGAGACCCGCCGCGATCTGGCCTGCGGAACGTCGGAATGCCGCATGCGAAAACGCGAAAATCATCAGCGCCCCGCTGACGACCGCCCCCGCCAGCACGCGCCCGAAGGTTTGGCCGACGCCGAGCGTTCCCGCCAGCGCCGGCAGCGAGGTGACATTCGGGGTGGATTGGCTGGCTTGCAGCATGGCGATGCGCGCCGGCGCGATCAGGCCCTTCAAGGTCATCTGCGCGACGATGCCCAGAATGATCACAACCACCAGCGAGCGCAGATTGCCGCGCCCCAGCAGAATCAGCGCGCGCGATCCACAGCCGTTCGACAGCACCATGCCGTAACCGAAAATGATTCCGCCCGCGAACATCAGGGCCGCCGAGAACGACGGCTGCAGATAGATCGATTTTCCCAGATCGACGAAGCCCCCGCCGGCGAGCAGTTGCGTGGCCGCGACCGCAACGCCCATCGCCAGCGCGTAGGTGCGGACCAACCGTCCATCGCCCTGCCTCCAATATCCGCGCAAGCTGCTCATCAGGCAGAAGCCGCTGAGCAGGCCAACCGCGCCGAAAGCGAGGCCGATCAGAAAGCCGGCATAAACGGTGACGTGGGGATCGGGCGACACGACATGTCCTTCTCAGTCCGACGTCATAATATGAGGTGCGTCAGCGACATCAAGCAGGCAGAGGCCGATTGGTAAAGTCGAGTGTGGAGGCGATGCCCGGCCCCCACGGATGTCTACTTTTTGCCCTTTGTTCCAGCTCCAAGGCCCGACATGCTCGCGAACATGTCCTGAAAGCGCTCCGCCATCTTCGGATCAAACCAGTTCTGCAGAATCGCTTCCGGCGAAAACTTGTCGATGTTCTCCGCCATCTTCTGCTGGAGTTTGTCCATCATGGCGTTCTGCATCGGCTGAACGTCCGGAAGCCCCATAAACTGGCGGGCCTCGACCGGCGTACACTCGATCTCGATATTCACTTTCATGGCACGCTCCTGTATCGGCCTCGATATGCGCGACCAGTATCGCCGCGAGAACGCCTGCGGCGCAAGCAACCATGACGCCGCGCAAGCCGCAAATAGTTCAGCCAAAGCGTCCCGCAGAAAAAGGCTTTGGATCGGCCAGCGGCTCCTCGCCTGTCATCATCTCCGCGAGCAAGCGGCCCGTCACCGGCCCCAGCGTCAGGCCGTGATGCTGGTGTCCGAAGTCGAACCACAATCCGGCGTGGCGGGCCGCCTTTCCGATCACCGGCAGCATATCGGGCATGCACGGGCGTCGTCCCATCCACGGCGCCGCATCGATCGCCTGGCCCAGCGGAAACAGCTTGCGCGCCATCGGGAGCGTTCGCTCGACCTGCACGGGCGACGGCGGCGCATCGCGTCGGGCGAATTCAGCGCCGGTTGTCAGGCGGATGCCGCGATTCATCGGCGCCAGCAGAAAACCGCGATCCGAATCGAGAACCGGATGGTTGAGTACCGCGTTGCCGCGCGGCGCCAGATGCAGGTGATAGCCGCGCTTGATGCCGAGCGGCATGTCGTAGCCGAGAGGGCGGAAGACGTCATCCGACCATGGCCCCAGGGCGATCACGGCTTCGCGCCCGTTCAATGCTCCGTTCGGGCCGTCGACGCGCCACGCCGCCTCACGCTGCGTCAGCGTCCGCGCGTCGGCCTCGATGAAACGACCGCCGCGGCGCACGAACAGCGCCGCATAGGCTTTCGTCAGCGCGCCCGGATCCGGAACGAAGCCCGGCGCGGGCCAGTGAATGGCGCCGGCGAACGTTCCCGACAGATTGGGCTCGCGTGCGGCGATTTCCTGAGCGTCAAGAACGTCGGCTTCGACCCCGTACCGGCGCGCGCGGTCGAGATCGGCGACGCCTTTGTCGAGTGTCGCATTGGAGCGGAACAGCTTGATCCATCCTGTTCTGCGCAACAGGTGCGGCACACCCGCCTCGGCGATCAGCGCTTCATGCTCGCCAAGGCTGCGGCTGATCAGGGGCAATGCGGCCATCGCGCTGCGGAACGCGCGCTCCGGTGAAGACGCCAGAGCGTACCGAAGCAGCCACGGCAAAAACGCCGGCAAATCGCGAAGGCGATAATGCGCTTCCGCGGACAGGTTCAGCGCATAGCGCAGAATCTGGAGCGGATCGTAGGGAAACACGTAAGGAAACACCGACGCGCATTCGATCAGGCCGGCGTTCCCGTAACTCGTCTCCTCGCCCGCGCCCTCGTGGCGGTCGACAAGAATGACATCCCGCCCTCGCTTCTGGAGATGCAGGGCGGCGGAAACGCCGACAATTCCCGCACCCAGCACCAGAACATCGGCTTTGACCGCCGCCACCCGACTCTCCGAATTAAAATCGCACGGCCACGCCGAACGCTATCGTTGCTATTTAAGCATCGCCGTTCGGCGGCGCAAACCGGCCGGCGATCGCGCGCTGGTGTTCGACCCGTTCGGAAATGCTGCTGACGCCCATGCCAATCCCGGCAACATGGAGGAGAGCGAAGGCAAGGCACGCGCAAGGGCAATGACGGCTTTCGGGCCCGTCGCCGAAAGCCATAATCAGATATCGCGATTCCGGTTCGATGTCCCGTCCGTTCGATATGCCGTCGCGTCCGCTATGCCCGGTGCAACGCCTTCGAGTCCGCGTCGAATTCCGCAATCTCCTTGTTGCGCTCCGACGCCATGCCGGCCAGGTGATCAGTTGCGATCGCCACGTAAACGGCCGGAAGCACGAACAGAGTGAACATCGTTCCGATCATCATGCCCGACACGACGACCAGCCCGATCGAGAACCGGCTCGCCGCTCCCGCGCCCGATGCCATGAGCAGCGGCAGCAGGCCGGTGACCATCGCAGCGGTCGTCATCAGGATCGGACGCAGCCTGACCCGCGCCGCCATCTCGATGGCCGAGCGTTTGTCCAGGCGTTCGTTGATCTGCAACTCGTTGGCGAATTCGACCATCAAGATGCCGTGCTTGCTGATGAGGCCGATCAGCGTCAGCAGGCCCACCTGAGTATAGATGTTGATGGTCGCAACCCCGAAGAACAGCGGGATCAGCGCGCCCGAGATCGCCATC
>JBIQHO010000041.1:0-16290 GCA_044508545.1 Bradyrhizobiaceae bacterium
ATCAAAATCATAGAGCCCCGCTTCTGATTCCATCAGAAGCGGAAAGGCTCTAGCCCTCCGGGTGGAAACCCTCGAAAATCATCTGGTCGGCGTACCGGTCGGCGCGGGCGCGCTGTTCCGCCGTTCGCACCGTCCATGTCAGCAGGGGGCATCGGAAGATGTTCCTTCCGATCCATGGGGCTAGCGCCGGAAGTTCATTCACCCAGTAAGCGACGAAGTGCGGCCGGGTGCGGAAGGCGTGACGCAGATGGGTCATGGCCGCGCGCTGATCCGGCGTTGCCGCGGGCCAATCGGCTTCGGTGTAGTGGCGCTCGGCGACGATGCCGCGCGGACGCGACGGGATCAGTTCGCGCAACGCCAGAACCTGATCCGGATCAAACGACATGCCGGCCGCAGGTCCGTCGTAGGAGGACAGCACGTCGGCCATGCGTTGCACGAGCCGGCGGTCGCCGTCGAAATGGCTTTTGACCTCGATCACCAGCGGCACGCGGCCGGCGACCAGCGCGCAGAGATCCGCAAGCGACATCATCCGTTCGGACGTGTTCCTGAAGACGACCTGCCTGAGTTCGGCGGCGGTTCTGGCCCGCAGGGGGCCTGAACCTTCGGTCAGGCGGCCGAGTTCATCGTCATGATGAACCATGGCCTCGCCGTCGGCGGTGAGCTGGATATCCAGTTCGATGCTGAAGTTTCCGGCCATCGCCGCCCTGGCAGCCGCCGGCATGTTCTCGACGACGCCACGGGAAACGTCATGCAGGCCGCGATGGGCGACCGGGCGGGCCGTCAGCCAGTCGGGCGCGCGCATCGGCGTCAGGCGACTTCGAACAGACCTTCCACTTCGACCGCCGCATCGGCGGGAAGGGACGCAACGCCGACGGTCGAACGGGAATGGCGGCCTCTGTCGCCGAACGCCTCAACCATCAGATCGGATGCGCCGTTCATCACCTTGGGTCCGTCGAGGAAATCGGGCGCGGAGTTGATAAAGCCGCCCAGCCTGACGACGCGGACCACCTTGTCGAGGTCCCCGAGCGCGGCCTTCACCTGCGCCAGCAGGTTGAGGGCGCAGCCGCGCGCCGCGGCGCTGCCTTGTTCGACGGTGACGCCGGCGCCGAGCTTGCCCCTGGCGATCAACGCGCCTTCCGGATTGAAGCAGAGCTGTCCGGATACGAACAGCAGATTGCCGGTGCGGACGAAGCCGACGTAATTCGCCACGGGCGACGCTGGTTCATGCAGGGTAACGCCTTGCGCCGCCAGCTTCTGCTCGATCGTTCCTGCCATGTCCGCCCCCGTGATGCATTGGTCCGCCTGAAACCGGCTCAAGGCTCTATCTCGCGCATCGTCATGTCACATGCAAGTGATGGCGAACCGGACCAGATGTTGCGAAATGCCTCGGTGAACGTGATCAAATCATGGACTATCAATCGTGGCGTGCCGCCGCATCGCCCCGGTTGCGGCGCAACAGGCCGGTGACTATGTTCGGCTTCGGCCGCATCGAGAGGTGACATGCGCGACCATTTCGATTGCTTGACCTTGCGATTCCGCTCGGGGTGCCTGACGCTTGTTGTGGCGGCGGCATGGTCGCTGCCGCTTGCGAGCGCAGCGCAGGCCGCGGCCGTTGTTCCGTTTCTTCCCCACGAGGCGCGGTACGACCTGAGCCTCCTGAAATCGCGCGGCGGCACGTCGCTGGACAGTGCCCGCGGACGAATCGTGTACAAGTTTTCCGGAAACGCCTGCGAGGGTTACACCTCGGATTTCAGGCAAATTTCGGAGATGGACAGCGGGGAAGGAAAGAGCACGCTGAGCGATATGCAATCCGTGAACTGGGAGGATGCGGAGGGCAGGAGTTTCCGGTTCAAGGTCGTGACCCGCCTCAACGACAGCGATCAGAGCGAGGTTGACGGCGTCGCCGAACGGACCGGCGACAGGATCACGGTGAAGCTGAAGCAACCGGTCGCCAAGACGTTCACCATCGACGGCAAGGCCGTGTTTCCGACCGAGCAGATCCAGCGCATCATCGCGGCCGCGAAACAGGGCAAATCGCTGCTTGAACTGACCGTGTATGACGGTTCCGACAACGGCGAGAAGACATATGATACGTTTTCGGTGATCGGCAAACCGATGCGGGGCGATAAGCCGGGATCGACGCCGGATCCGTCGACCACCAATGCTCAGATGAAGACGTTGACCCGGTGGCCGGTCTCCGTCAGCTACTACGATCGCGATGCCAAAGCAAAAAGCGGTGAGCAGACCCCGGTTTACGCCATGTCGTTCGAGCTGTTCGAGGATGGCGTGTCGCGGGCCTTGGTGCTCGACTACAACGACTTCGTGATTTCCGGGACGCTGGGCAAATTCGACGTCGGCGACGTCAAAAAAGCCGAGCCCTGCAACGCCGGAAAAAAGTAGGCCTGGCCAACGATCTGCCTGGCTTTATGGACGCGGTTTCCCGGGACCGTCATAGGCTATGCCGCGAATGACGGCCGCGCTTCCGTACTTCCTGCGCAGATCGTCGATCGCCCGCTCGGCGTGAGCGGAGCGGCGATCCAGCATGTCGGTATCGCCGGCCTGCGACCCTGGCCGCAGCGCGCTGACGCCGGCCCCCATCAGGCGGAACGCGGTGCCGTCGATTTCCTTCGCCAGCATGTCGCGGCAGGTTGCAAAAATCTTCGACGCAAGCTGGGTCGGAATGGCAACCGATCGCGAGCGGGTCCGCTGCCGGAAGTCGGCGGTCTTGAGCTTCAACGTGATGGTCGATCCGGCGAGGCCGCCTGTCTTCAGCCGCGACGATACCTTCTCCGACAGCTGCCACAGGATTCGTTCAAGCGTGGCGAAGCCTCGGATATCGGTTTCGAACGTCGTTTCGCTGGAGATGGTCTTGGCGCCGCGATCCGCGATCACCCGCCGCTCGTCGATGCCGCGCGCCAGCCGCCACAATCGGCGGCCCTCGGTCGGAAATTGCTTCATCATGTCGATCTCGTCGGCGCGCTGCAGATCGCCGATGGTTCGAAAGCCGCGCTGCGACAGCCGCTCCCGGGTGGCCGGGCCGACGCCGAAAATGAATCCGACCGGCTTGTCGGCGAGCATGTCGCGCGCCTCGTCCTGATCCAGCACCGCGAAGCCGCGCGGTTTGTCGAGGTCCGAGGCGATCTTGGCGAGGAACTTGTTGCTGGACAGTCCGATCGACACCGTGATGCCGATGTCGCGTTCGACGTCGCGCGCGAACATTGCCAGCACCTTGGCCGGAATCATGCCGTGGAGGCGCCGGGTGCCGCCGAGATCGAGGAAGGCCTCGTCGATCGACAGCGGCTCCACTAGCGGCGTCAGCGCCTGCATGGCCTGGCGCACCTCGCGGCCGACCCGGACATATTTCGCCATATCCGGCGAAATGACGACGGCCGAGGGACAGAGCGCGAGCGCCTTGAACATCGGCATGGCGGAGCGCACGCCGTACGTGCGGGCGATGTAGCAGGCGGTCAACGCCACGCCGCGCCTGCCGCCGCCGACGATGACGGGTCTGTCCGCCAGCGCCGGATCGTCGCGCTTCTCGACCGCGGCGTAGAACGCGTCGCAATCGATATGGGCGAGCGTCAGCGCGGGCAGCGTGCGGTGGCGCACCAGCCGGGGCGAGCCGCAGGCGCTGCAACGGATCGCCGAAAAGTCGAGATCGCCAAAACAATCCCGGCAGAAGCACGATGGACCGTCCGGCGGCCCCCCGGTCACGGGGTTTCGCGCTCCGGGAGAGACCCGCCGAGCGCCATCCGGGCGGCGGCGATGGTGGTCGGATGATGACCGAAGGATTCCGAAAAAGCGCTGACGGTGGCGCCATCGCGCAGCACGAAATCGAGCACGCCGGCAAGAAAGTGGGGAGCGGAGGCGGAGGCGCGCAGGGTCTCCGGGCCGATCCCGGTTTCCGCCAGGAACCGGCCAAGCCTTTCACCGTCATCCGCGATAAAGGAAAGCGCCTGAATCGCCACGATTTCAGCTACTTCGCGCGGTTTATGCACACGCTTTGTCATCGCGGGTGTTTGCCTTTCCGTAATATATCGCCTCTACTTTGGGATTATCATGCCCGAGTCCGGGAAACGTGTTCAAGCAAGTGCTAATCCGCTCGCAAAAAGACGGGCCTGCGCCTTAACGGCTTTGGAGCGAATTCTAGTGCAAATCTAAATCCAGTTTGCGGACAAGTTTTGCGATGCTTGTGCATGTTTCGCTCACCAAGGTGGGTGGGTGTATCGACTGGAGGTCAGGGTGGCCAAGACGGTCCTGATCGTGGAAGACAACGAGCTCAACATGAAGCTCTTCCGCGATCTTTTGGAGGCTCACGGTTACCAGACGTCTGGGACCAGCAACGGCTTCGAGGCGCTTGATCTGGTCCGCAGGCTTCGCCCCGACCTCGTTCTCATGGATATTCAATTGCCGCAGGTCTCCGGCCTCGATGTCACGCGCTGGATCAAGGACGATCCCGAACTGCGTGCGATTCCCGTGGTTGCGGTGACGGCGTTTGCGATGAAGGGCGACGAAGAGCGCATCCGCGAGGGCGGTTGCGAAGCCTATTTGTCCAAGCCGATTTCGGTCGGCAAGTTCATCGAGACCGTCCGACGGTTCGTGGGTTGAGGAGACAGCGGTGTCTGCGCGTGTTTTGGTCGTCGACGATATTCCCACCAACGTCAAGTTGCTGGAAGCGCGATTATCGGCGGAGTATTTCGATGTCGTGACCGCCTCCAGCGGCGCGCAGGCGCTGGAGATCTGCGCGCGCGCGAAGTGCGATATCGTCCTGCTCGACGTCATGATGCCGGACATGGACGGCTTTGAGGTCTGCCGCCGGCTGAAGACCAGCCCGGCCACCCATTTCGTTCCCGTGGTGATGATCACGGCGCTGGACAGCCCGTCCGATCGCGTGCGCGGGCTCGAGGCCGGCGCCGATGACTTCCTGACCAAGCCGGTATCGGACGTGGTGCTGATCGCGCGGGTTCGCTCGCTGACGCGCCTGAAAATGATGACTGACGAACTGCGCCTGCGCGCCGCCACCTCGCTGGAAATCGGCATGCAGGCGCCGGAGCGCGACGCGGTGGCCGATGCCGGGAAGGGCGGTCGCATCCTGCTGGTGGACGACCGCGCCTCGTCGTACGAGAGGCTGGCGGCGGTGCTGAGCGCCGAACACACCGTCGATGTCGAAACCGATCCGTCCGAGGCGCTGTTTCACGCCGCCGAGAACAATTACGACCTTCTCATCGTGTCGCTCGGGCTGGAGAATTTCGACGGCTTGCGGCTGTGCAGCCAGACGCGCTCGCTGGAGCGTACGCGGCACGTTCCGATCCTTGCCATCGCCGATGCCAACAGCAATACGCGATTGCTTCGTGGTCTGGAGATCGGCGTCACCGATTACCTGCTGCGGCCGGTCGAAAAAAACGAGTTGCTCGCCCGTGTCCGCACGCAGGTCCGCCGCCGCCGCTATACCGATCACCTGCGCGACAACGTGCAGAACTCGATCGAAATGGCGGTGACCGACGGGCTGACCGGCTTGCACAATCGCCGCTACATGGAAAGCCACCTGGTCACGCTGGCCGAGCAGGCCTCGATGCGCGGCAAGCCGCTGGCGCTGATGATGCTGGATATCGACTACTTCAAGTCGATCAACGACAACTACGGCCACGACGCCGGCGACGATGTCCTGCGCGAATTCGCGGTGCGGGTGCGCAAATCCATCCGCGGCATCGATCTCGCCTGCCGCTATGGCGGTGAGGAGTTCGTGATCGTGATGCCGGAAACCGACCTGAAAGTCGCCGGCATCGTCGCCGAGCGGCTGCGCCGTTCGATCGCCGGCGAACCGTTCGCCGTTCACAACGGGGCGAAGAGGATCGAGGTGACCATCTCGATCGGACTGTCGATCCTGGAGCGCAAGGGCGAGCCGGTCGCCGACGTGCTCAAGCGCGCCGATCTGGCGCTCTACCGCGCCAAGCACGACGGCCGGAACCGCGTCGTCGCGGAGGCGGCGTGACACCGCCGCAGGTTCTCGCAAATTAAAAAGTTTTCGGAAAATAAAACGGGGCCACAAGGCCCCGTTCAATTCACCGCTCAAGAAGCGCCGTTACTTGATCTTCACTTGATCTTGGCCTCGCGGAATTCGACGTGCTTGCGCGCCACCGGATCATACTTCTTCTTGACCATCTTGTCGGTCATGGTGCGCGAATTCTTCTTGGCGACGTAGTAGAAGCCGGTGTCGGCGCTGGAAACCAGCTTGACCTTGATGGTGACCGCCTTGGCCATGTGCAATCCTTCGATGTCGGGAATTCGAAAAAGCCGGCCCGGCGTCAGGCCCGCGTTGGCCGGCAAACTAGCCGCGAAACGCCCAAAGTCAAGGATTTCGAGGCTGTCGAGGGCTTGAAATCGGGTTGTTTCCCGCAAAATGACCATTTTTCGGCCGGCCGCCGCAAGGAGCGGTCGCGCGCCGGCGGCATCGCGGAAATGATGATTCAAGCCGTGCCCGGCAAAATATCCCTTTGCATCCTGCCGCCGCAGAAATGGAAGAACGGCACGTCGGCATCGTGTCGCAGCGGACCGGCGGCAAGACGTCTTTCGAGTTCGCCGAGCACGCTCCGGGTGATGGAATGAAGGCCGGCGAGAGGTTTTGCATCCATCTCGACCCAGACAAGTTCGACCAGTTCGGCATCGGCGTGGACCACGCCCTCGACGCGATGGGCGATGGCGGACGCATCCGCGCTGAAGAAGCGGGTATCGAAACGGCGCACGCAACCGGGCGGGGTGATGGCGCGCGCGATCAGGTAGAGGCTCGAGGGATCCGGCAGCAGTCCGGCATCGCTGAATGGTTGCCAGGCTCCGGTCAGTCTTGCGGGAGCGTCCGCGGTCTTGCGTCCGAGGCAAAGCCCGGTTTCCTCGCAAACCTCGCGGATCGCGGCGAGCGCAAGCGAGCGGGCGCGCGACGATTGAATTTTCGGACTGCCCTTGAGCAGGTTGGCTTCGAGTTCTTTCGGGATCGGCGCGGCGACGGGCACCCTGTTGTCGGTCTTTTCGACGCTGCCGCCGGGAAAGACGAACTTGCCCGGCATGAAGACCACATTGTCGTGGCGCTTGCCGAGCAGCACCTTCGGCGTGGCCGCGCGGCGGTCGATCAGGATCAGCGTGGCGGCGTCCTTGGGCCGGCGATAGGGGTGGCGGCTCGTGGAGGCGGTCTCGCCCATGTCGGTACGGACGACTCGATGATCCGGCCGAATCGCCGGGTCAGACGTGGTCGTCGACGAAATTCTCGTCAAAGCCGTGCATGCGGAGGGCCCACTGGAGACCGACAACCCCGCCCTTGATCGGCTGAATCAGCCATAGCGCCAAGAGCAGCGTCATAGGCAGATAGATCGCCCACTGCAGCATGAGCGGCGGTGCGAACTCTTTCTCGATCAGCAGCGCCAGCGGAACCACGATGTGGCCGACGACGACGATGACGAGATAGGCCGGAAGGTCATCGGCGCGGTGCGGCGTAAAATCGAGTCCGCATTCGGAACACTTGTCGGCGGTTTTCAGGAAAGCGCGAAAGAGCTTGCCTTCGCCGCATCTCGGGCAGCGGCAGAAAAGGCCGCGTCTCACCGCGGCCCAGGCGTTGCGTTTCTCGCCCATTGCGGATTCGCGGGTCCAGACTTCTGTGGCCGCGGGATCGGGCCGAGGTGCCGTCATGATTTGCCCTTCTTCGGTTTGCCGGCCTTGCTCCTGCCCGGCTTGCGTGACGTCTTGCGCGATTTGTGGCCCGGATGGGCTTTCGAATGGACTTTGGGACCCCGCGCTCCCTGCGGCCCGCCCGTCCCCTTCCTGTTGCGACCCTCGCGCTGGCGAGGGTCGCGTGACCCGGAATGTCCTCCTGATAGGAGTTCGAAACGGAGAGCGCCTGCCAAGGGTATCGCTTCTACCAGACGAACCTCCACCACGTCACCCAGCTTGTGCATGGAACCGGTTCGCGAACCGACCAGCGCATGGCGGCTCTCGTCGTAGTTGAAATATTCCGTGCCCAGGGTCCTGATCGGGATCAGCCCGTCGGCGCCGATGTCGGTCAGCTTCACGAACAGGCCGGCGCGGGTTACCCCCGAAATCCGGCCCTCGAAGATATTTCCGATGCGGTCGGCGAGAAAATGCGCGATCAGGCGGTCGGAGGTCTCGCGTTCCGCCTTCATGGCGCGGCGCTCGGTGACCGAAATCTGCGCGGCGACCTCCGCCAGCGTCTCGGCCGTCTCGGTCGCAGGCAAGGCGCCGTCGCCAAGGCCGAGCGCCCGGATCAGGGCGCGGTGCACGATCAGGTCCGCGTATCGCCGGATCGGGGAGGTGAAATGCGCGTAGCGGCGCAGGTTGAGGCCGAAGTGGCCGTAGTTCTCGGCGGAATATTCGGCCTGCGCCTGCGAGCGAAGCACCACCTCGTTCACCAGCGATTCGGAGTCGTGGCCCCTGACGTGATCGAGCACGCGGTTGAACAATTCGGGTGTCAGCGCGCCGCTCCTGGCAAACGATATGTCCAGCGTCCTCAGGAATTCGCGAAGGTTGTGAACTTTCTCCACCGTCGGCTCGTCATGGACGCGATAGATCAGCGGCAGGTCTTTCTTCTCCAGCGTCTCGGCGGCGGCGACGTTGGCGAGGATCATGAATTCCTCGATCAGCCGATGCGCGTCGAGCCGCTCCGGCACGATGACGCGGTCAACCGTGCCGTCCTGGTTCAGCAGGATCTTGCGTTCCGGCAGTTCGAGATCGAGGGGATCGCGCTCGTCGCGCGCGCGTTTCACCAGCGCGTAGGCCGCGTAAAGCGGCTTCAGGACCGGCGCGAGCAGGGGGCTTGTTGCGTCGTCGGGATTGCCGTCGATCGCGGCCTGCGCCTGCGCGTAGTTCAGCTTCGCGGCCGAGCGCATCAGGATGCGATGAAACGTGTGCGAGCGCTTGCGGCCGTCGGAGCCGATCACCAGCCGTACGGCGAGAGCCCCGCGCGCTTGCCCCGGCACCAGCGAGCAGAGATCGTTGGAGATGCGCTCCGGCAGCATCGGCACCACGCGATCGGGGAAATAGACCGAATTGCCGCGCTTCAGCGCGTCATGATCCAGCGCCGATTCAGGCCGCACGTAATAGGCGACGTCGGCAATGGCCACAGTGACGACAGCGCCGCCCTCGTTGTTCGGATCGTCGTCGGGCGCAGCGTGAACCGCATCGTCGTGATCCTTGGCGTCGGGCGGATCGATGGTCACGAGCGGCAGCGCGCGCCAGTCCTCGCGGCCCCGCAGGGCCGCGGGCTTCGCCGCCTCCGCTTCGCGCAAGGCGGCCGGCGCAAACAGTTGCGGAATGTCATGGGCGTGGATCGCGATCAGGCTGACGGCCTTTTCGGTCGCGAGCGAACCGAGCCGCTCCTTCACCCTGCCTGACGCAAGACCGAAGCCGCGGGTGCGCACAAGCTCGGCGCTGACCAGATCGCCGTCCTCCGCGCCGGCGCTGTCGGCCTTCGCGATGTTCAATTCGCGGCCGGCCTGCTTCTTGTCGACCGGCACCAGGCGACCGCCGCCCTGCGGCAGGACGCGGTAGATGCCGAGGATGCGCGAGCGGGTATGCTCGATGACCTTGATGACGCGGGCGCGATAGGGCGCGGAGTCGCCGGGCTCCGTCGCCTCAATGCGAAGCAGCGCGCGGTCGCCGATGCCGGCCGCAGTGCCAGGCTTCGCGCGGCGCGGCACGTGAATGCGGATTTTCGGCGGAGTGCCTGCTTCCTCGTCCCACTCGGTCGGCGTCGCCAGCAGTTCGCCGTCGCTGTCGCGGCCGGTGATATCGGCCATCAGCGTCGGCGGCAGCGTTTCCTCCGCCTGACGCATCTTGCGGCCTCGCTTGACGATCGTGCCGTCATCCGCGAGATCGCGCAGGATTTTCTTGAGTTCGACGCGATCGGCGTTCTTCAAGCCGAAGGCGCGGGCGATCTCGCGCGTGCCGGCTTGTCCGGGATGCGTGCGGATGAAGGCGACGATGGTCTCGCGATCCGGGAAACGCCTGTCGCGCGGTTTGTTCACGTTAGCCGTTGCCGGCGCTCTTCTTGGCAGGCGGCTTCGCGGTCGTGGCGGGTGGTTTGGCCGCCGCGACAGGGCCTCGCGCCTTGCTCACCGCGTCGGACTTCGGCTTGGCGGAGGCCGGTTTCGCGGCCGCCTTCTTGGCTGCCTTTTTGGCCGGCTTCGTCGCCGCGGCATCCCCATCGGCGGCCTTTTCGGTTTTGGCCGGCCTGGCCTTCTTCGCCGTGCGTTTGGTCTTGCCGCCGCCCTTGGCTGCGCGTTCGTCGATCAGCGCGATGGCTTCGGGGAGGGTGATGGTATCCGGCGTCTTGTCGCTCGGAATGGTGGCGTTGACGCCGCCCGCGGTGACGTACGCGCCGTATCGCCCGCTCTTGACCGCCACCGCGCCGAGCGTCGGATGGTCGCCGAGCGGCTTGCCCGGATCGGCGCCAAAGCGGCGGCTCGGCCCTTTCGCGATTTTTTCCGCGATCAGCGTCACCGCGCGGTTGAGGCCGATGTCGAACACCTCGTCGCCGGCTTCAAGGCTCGCGTAGGTTTTCTCGTGCCGGACGAACGGGCCGAAGCGGCCGATGCCGGCTGTGATCGGCTCGCCGGTCTCCGGATGCTTGCCGATTTCGCGCGGCAACGACAGGAGCTTCACCGCGAGGTCCAACTCCATGTCGGCGGGCGAGGTGTTTTTCGGAATGCCCGCGCGTTTGGGCTTTTCGCCCTCGGCATAATCGCTGGGCTCGCCGAGCTGGATGTAGGGGCCGAAGCGGCCGGACTTCACCACAACGTCGAGACCGCTCTGCGGATCCTTGCCGAGAACGCGGTCGCCGCCCGCATCGCCGTCGGCGGCCAGCGGCCGGGTGTAGCGGCACTCCGGGTAATTGGAGCAGCCGTCGAATGCGCCGAACTTTCCGGCCTTGAGGTTCAGCTTCCCGGTGCCGCAGGTCGGGCACTGGCGCGGGTCGCCGCCGTCCTCGCGCGGCGCGTAGATATGCGGCCCGAGCATGTTGTCGAGCACGTCGAGCACTTCGGAAACGCGAACGTCCTTGATGTCATTGACGACGCCGATGAAGTCGTCCCAGAAATCCTTCAGGACCTGCTGCCAGGACACCTCGTTGTTGGAGATGCGGTCGAGCTGTTCCTCGAGATTGGCGGTGAAGTCGTATTCGACATAGCGCGCGAAAAAGTTTTCCAGGAACGCGACGACGACGCGGCCCTTGTCCTCGCCATAGAGCCGCTTCTTCTCGAGCTTGACGTAACCGCGATCCTTGAGCACCTGCAGGATCGAGGCGTAGGTCGAGGGCCGGCCGATGCCGAGTTCCTCCATGCGCTTGACCAGCGAGGCTTCGGAGAAGCGCGGCGGCGGCTCGGTGAAATGCTGGGTGACGCTGAGGTTCTCGCGCCTCAACGCTTCGCCTTCGCTCATGGCGGGAAGGCGGCGGCTGTCGTCGTCTTCCTCGTCGTCGCGGCCTTCCTGATAAAGCGCGAGGAAGCCGTCGAACTTGATGACCTGACCGCTGGCGCGCAGCTCCAGCATGCGCGATCCGGCTTTGGCCGCGATGTCGACGGTGGTGCGCTCCAGCTCGGCCGACTCCATCTGGCTGGCGATGGTGCGGGTCCAGATCAGCTCATAGAGCCTTGCCTGATCGGAATCGAGACGCCGCTTCATGTCCGCGGGACGGCGCGACAGGTCGGTCGGGCGGATCGCCTCGTGGGCTTCCTGCGCGTTCTTGGCCTTGGTCTGATACTGGCGCGGCGCGTCCGGCACGTAGGCATTGCCGTAATCCTCGCCGATCACCTTGCGCGCCTGCGTGATCGCCGACGGATCGATCTGCACGCCGTCGGTTCGCATGTAAGTAATGAGGCCGGTGGTCTCGCCGCCGATGTCGATGCCTTCATAGAGCCGTTGCGCGATCCGCATCGTATGCGCGGGCGCGAAGCCGAGCTTGCGGCTCGCCTCCTGCTGCAGCGTCGAGGTGGTGAACGGCGCATGCGGGTTGCGGCGCGCCGGCTTGGCCTCGACGGTGGAGACGGTGAAGCGGGCGGCCTCGATCGCCTTCCTGAAGTCCTCGGCCTCGGTGCCGCTGCCGATATCGAGGCGCTGGATTTTCCTGCCGTCGGCGCCGACGAGGCGCGCTTCGAAGGTTTCGCCGCGCGGCGTCGCCAGCGTCGCGATCAGCGACCAGTATTCGCGGGGCACGAATTTCTCGATCTCGAGTTCGCGGTCGCAGACCAGCCGCAGGGCGACCGACTGCACCCGGCCGGCCGAGCGCGCGCCGGGCAGCTTGCGCCACAGCACCGGAGAGAGGGTGAAGCCGACCAGATAGTCGAGCGCGCGGCGCGCCATATAGGCGTCGACCAGCGCGCCGTCGATCTGGCGCGGGTTCTTCATCGCGTCGGTGACCGCCTGCTTGGTAATGGCGTTGAAAACGACGCGCTCGATCTTCTGGTCCTTGAGCGCGCGCTTCTGTTTCATCACCTCCAGCACGTGCCAGGAGATCGCCTCGCCCTCGCGATCGGGGTCGGTGGCGAGGATCAGCTTGTCGGCGCCCTTGAGCGATTTGGCGATGTCGTTGAGTCGGCTGACGGCCTTCGGATCGACCTCCCAGATCATCTGGAAATTGGCTTCCGGATCGACCGATCCGTTCTTGGCGGGAAGGTCGCGGACGTGGCCGAACGAGGCCAGAACCTCATATGACGCGCCGAGATACTTGTTGATCGTCTTGGCCTTGGCAGGCGACTCGACAATGACGATATTCATGTTATTCCAATAGTTTACGTAAAAGCTCGAAGCTGGTTCCCTCAGGAACGCCCCGGCTGTTTCGGGGCGAACATGGGTGCAGCGCGCCCTTAAGTCAAATAGACTTGTGTGAGAGGTGGGGATTCCATAACCTCATAGGGGTTGTATTTATCATGTAACTTTACCTATAGTTGTGCACTCATGAAGGGTGGTGAAGCAAAATGCAGCTTTCACTCTGGCATGAATGGGGACTGGCCTGATGAGAGGAGTGGCCGGGATGAGGGGGAGACCGGACCGGAACGCAGAGTCCCGCGGCCACGACACCGGCGCGGACGAACCCGCCGGCGACGGCGGGCCGGATGAGGCAGCGCGCTATCTGGCGACAGCGGTCGCCGATCTCGGATTGATTGCCCGCCGCCACGGCCTGGAAACGCTCGGCTATCTGCTCGACATGGCGCAGCTGGAAGCCGAAGAAATCGTCCGGCTCCGCGCTGCGCGCGACCGGAGCTGATCGGACGAATCCGGCTTCAGCAGGCCGCTTGATGAAGGGCTTTCACAACGTTGCAGGGCCTGCTCCTGATCTTGTGGGAAGCGGAAAGCCGGTTATGGCGTTTTCAAGCGAAGCGGATGCCGGTTCGCGCAGAGAAAACGCGTCGAAATAAAAAGTTGGAGCCCGGCTTGATCCCATCAAAGCCGGGCTGGCTCTAATGAAAACCGGGCCGCAGCACCGGCAAGCTCCCGGGGAGGGTGCGTTTCGCCGCGCTCGCATCGACGGAAATCGATTGCACGTTGTCATCGACCTCATCGGTGCGGCGACTTGCCCTGACGATTGGCCTGGCGTGACGGTGGAGTGGAACGACGACCTTGAGCGGCGCGGCGGATTTTTCCTGGATCGCGAATACAGTCTGTGCCGGCACGGGAAACGTGTCGGCGCTGTTGCTGGTCGCCACCGCGGATTGGCGCGGCCAGGGTGATTCGTCCGGCAGCGGCACGGCGCCGTGCACGAAACGGCGCGAACCGCTGAACGCCTCCGGCAACAGAAGCAGCTTGCCGTCGCGCAAGCCGGAATCCGATACCGCCGGAGCGGGGAAGGTTTCGGTGTTTGCAAATCTGAAACGCGGCACTTTCGGCCAACGCGCCGAAGCGACCGCGCCAGACGCCGGATGCACCTGCCAGTCCCGCGGCGATGTCGGGGTCGCTGGCCGATCGGGCGTGGCCGGCACCACATGGACGATGCGATAGCCGCGTTCCTTCAGCGTGCGGAGAATCCTTGGCAGCGCGGCGACCGTCCGCGCCTGGATGTCGTGCAACAGCAGGATGCCTTTGCCCTTGGCCTCGATCCGGCTGATCGCGAGCTGGTAGACGCGGTCGGCCGAGATGTGCCGCCAGTCGTCCGCCGGAAAATCGGCGCTCCAGACCTGAATGCCTTTCGACGCGAGGTAATCCTCGACCTCCTTCGCCCGCAGCAGCCCGGGAATCCGCATGAAGGGCGCCACAACCGCAGGATCGCCCAAGGCCGCCGTCGCCGAAGCGATGCCGTCGTCGATTTCCTGCCGCGCCCGTTCGATCGGCATCCGGTTCATGCTGAGCGGATGGGTCTGCGAATGGGTGCCGATGGAATGACCCGCCGCCAGCACACGGCGCAGGTCTTGCGGATAGGCGTGCGCCATGCTGCCGATGGTAAAGAAGGTCGCCTTCACGCATTCCCGCGCGAGGATATCGAGCACCTGGAGGCTGTGCGGCGGCAGGGGACCGTCATCGAAGGTCAGCACCACCTCATGATCCCTGAGGGGCAATGTTTCCGGGTATTGCATGCCGCCGATACGGGGGTGTTCGCGCGGGTCCACGACCAGCGTCCGCGAGGTCCCGAGCGCATCCGGGTTGCCGGGGCAATCGCCGGCCCACACGGGACATGCCGTCAGTTCCAGAACGGCGGCGAACAGGCCGGCGCAAAGAATCCGTTGTGGCCTCAGCCGGGCTCCATTGAATATCTTTGCCATTCGAAAACACCTTCGCGCCGTCAGTTTCGGTCCGAAACTACTCGCCGGGCTATGAATGCCGCCTTAACTTTGTCGGCTGGAGCGGAAGGAGAAAAAACGTTCAGCGGTTTCCCGCCCGCATCCCGCTCCGGACCATCGAAATCGATCATTCACGATTTTTGATCGATTTGGTCCAAAATCATCGTGATCGGGCGGAAGGGTTCGGGCTGTCATCGGCGCTCGCATGCTTGTCGGCGCTTTTTGGCTTGGGGACGACGTGCACCACACGGTAGCCGTTGACCCGCATGTATTTGAGGAAATCGGGCAGCATGGCAGCGGTTTGCGCGCGAATGTCGTGAAACAGGATGATGCCCTTCCGCGCGGCCTTGAGCCGTCCGGTAACCAGCTTCAATTCATCCTGCGGGGTCATCGGTAGCCAGTCGCTGGCCCAGAAGTCAGCTCCGAATACGACGATTCCCCTCGCTTGAAGCATCGCGAGAAGTTCAGGCGTGGACTCGAAGTAGGGAAAGCGAAAAAACGGCGTTCCCGGGATGGTGGTCGCCTTCCCGTTGAGCGCGGCCTGGTCCGCGGCGATGCCGCGATCGATATTGTCCCGGGCGGCTTCAAAGCTCAGCGCGTTCAGGTGGGGGTGCGACCAGGAGTGGTGCCCCAGCGTATGGCCGAGCGCCGCGGCCTTTCTGACCATCCCCGGCAACGCCTGCGAATTCCTGCCGACCTGGAAAAACGTCGCAAGCACGCATTCGCGCGCGAGCGCGTCCAGGATGCGCGGCGTTGGGGCCGCCGGACCATCGTCGAAAGTGAGGACCACTTCCTTGTCGTCGAGCGGGAGCGTCTGGGGAAAGCTCTTGAGGCCGACACGCGGATACCTGGCGGTATCGACCTCAAGGATGCGCGACGTACCGAGCGTTCCGGGGCGCGGGCAATCGCCGGCCCATGCCGGGACGGTCCATGCAACAAGAACGAGAAGCGCGACCTTCAACTTGCCCATCATGTGACGGCTCATGTGTGTATCACCGTGTCGAGTATAGCTTATTCGCAGCCACACGCTCCAATCGTTCACCGCGCCTTAACGCGCATCATCGACCATTGTCCGAATCGTGGGGTGGTCATGCAACGGTTGCGACTGAAGGCGGACGGACGGATCGTGGAGATCCGCGACGGGCGGGAGTTTCCGCTGGCGCCGTCGATATCCCTCGCGAATGCGAGTTCCGCTTCGGCCCCTCTCGCTTCGGCCCCTCTCGTTGCGGGCGCTGCGGTGGCGACAATACCTCCTCCGGATACAGAACCCGAGGTCAGAAGCCTGCGCCGGCGGGCGGGTCTGACCCAGGTCGCATTCGCGGCGCGGCTGGGCGTTCCCGTTGAAACCATCCGGAACTGGGAGCAGGGCAAGCGGATGCCGCGCGGACCTGCGCGCGCGCTCCTTGCAGTTATTGCGCACGCGCCGGAAACCGTGTTCGCTGCCCTCGACGGGCATATCGGCGGCTAGGGTCTGGACTCAATTGGCCCACCAGATGATTGCTGCGGCCAAGAGGATTGT
>JBIQHO010000042.1:0-16221 GCA_044508545.1 Bradyrhizobiaceae bacterium
CGCCCGGCTGCCTTGATCGGCGGTCGGGCTTTTTTACGCTTCATGGCCTTTCGCCTTGAACCGCTCGATTTCCAGAAATGCCCATAAATAAAGCATTTCGAACGATCGACAGTCTGCGGCTGTCCTCTCTGGCGGGTCTCTCCGTTTTCAGCGGTCTTCTTTCTGAACCGCCGAGACGGTCGCATCGGTGGAAATCCCAACAGGCGGCGTCATATTCGTGCCGCAAAGTGCTGGACTTCGCCGATCTTTTCCACAGAATATCCATCAAGCACTGCGTGATTCGTTCGTTGCGTCTGCGTCCGTTCTCCCCCCTGCGGACTTTTTCATGACCCAACGATACGACGCCGGGCATACCCCGGAGCACGTTCAGGCCTATGCCCCGGACTTCGCCCAGGACATCCTCGATCGCTGGTGCAAGATCGCCGAGCAGCGGCTTGGCTATCTCGTTGAGCTTTACGAAAGCGACCGGTGGCGGCGCTATCATTCCGAGCGCGCCTTCATGGAAAACGTCCGCGAGGCCAGGGCCGCGGTCGAGACCTGGCGCGGGCTGGCGCGGCGCAAGGTGACGTCGCACGGTCAGGCGATCGATCAGCCGCGCGGCGATCAGCCCGGGAGGGCCACTCCCGTTACGCAGGATGAGACTGGGCAATCGCCGGCCAGGCTTTTGGGAACCGCGGCGGTGCATGCCGCGCTGGCGTCGATCGTGTCACTGCCCGAGGATACGTTAATCGAGGCGAATGACGACACGCCGGTCAGAAAGCAAATGGCATCGGCATCGGATATCGAACCGGCAACCGCGATCGCGCCCGACCCGCGCATCCTCCATGAGCGCTACCCGGTGCTGCGGTACAACGCGCTGTAGCGGAGCGGCGGGAAGGACGATCGGTCCTCAACGCGCCACGTTAGCGTTGATCGCGACCTGCGCGTATTTGGCAGCGCCGTCGGCGGCAAGGTCCGGTGTCATCGGCCGGGCGTGGTCGAGGCCGACCACCGCGCCGCGCGGCGTCTCCGAAATCACGTTGTTGCTCACCAGCGCCGTGCCGGCGCCGTCCACGACCGAAACGCCGATGCCGATAAAGGCTTTGCGGATGACATTGCCCGTGATCGCGACGTCGCGCAGATATTTGCCCCAGCCGGCCATGATGCCGAACGACGGCGCGCTCTCAATCACATTGCCGGTGACGGATGTATCGGCCTCCACATAGATGCCGATGCCGGCGTCGTCGTCGGGCGCGGTGCCGATCGGGCGCTTCGGCAACAGGTTGCGGATGATGTTGCCCTGGACGACCGCGAGCCTGCCGCCCTCATTGAAGTTGCAGACGGAGACCCCGACCGCCGCGCCGTCCACGGTGTTGTTGGCGATCACCGCGCCCTCGAAGGCGAACTCGGAATACAGCGCCACCTCGCGCACGCCGTTGACGCTGTTGCCGATGATCTGGATGTTTGAGGCGGAGTTGCCGCGCACGGCGGAATAGTCGCAATCGCTGATGCGATTGCCGCTGATGATGACGTTGCCGGCGCGGAAGGCGTTGATGGCGTTGCCGTGCTGGCCGGAGCCGCCGGGGCCGGCCTTGATATGGGTGATGCGGTTGCCGGTGACGATCGAGCCGTCGTCGCCGATCGCGGTGCGCAGGATCTCGATGCCGTTGTCGTTGGCGTCAAGAATGGTGTTGCGCGCGACTATCAGCCCGAGCGCGTCGAACGAGACGATCGCGGTGGTTGCGGTTTTCTCGATGATGTTGCCGCTGATCTCGCCCGCGGCCGTCTCGAGCCAGATTGCGTTGCGGCCGCTGCCGGTGATTTCGCAATCCAGAATCCTCAGGTCGTGCCCGCCAAGGCAATGGACGAGGCCGCGCCGCTCGGGGAGGGGAATGCCCCCGCCGGTAAGCGTGAGGTTGGCGAGCCCGATATGGTCGGCGCCCTCACTCGTCAGCAGCGACGCGCCGCCCGTGAACATCAGCGTGGTCGCGCCGCGCACGCCGACGAGTTGCGAGCCGTTGGCGAGCCGCAGCGGTCCGGTGCGGTAGACGCCGGGCGGCAGTGCGAGCGGCGCATTGGCGCGGGCCGCCTCGTCGATCGCCCGTTGCAGCGCGCGGGTCTGGTCGTCCGGTGAGTTCGGCCGCACGCCGGAATGGGAGGCATCGCGCCCGAGCGTCGACGTCAGGGGTGCCGCGCGCGCGGCGTCCGGCGGCAGCGCCAGCGCGCCGGCGACGCCCGCGGCGGAAGCTCCGAGGATATGGCGGCGGTCGATGTCCATGGGCGGATTTAACGCGAAAGCCGCAAACGACGCTGAAACGACGACGATGGACGCAGGCGATTGTTGGCGACAGGGTTAACGCGGCGGCGTCGGGACCACTGCATTGTGGGGCACGAACAGCCGTCCGCGCTCCACCACGAGCACGACGGCGAGGGCGGCCAGCGTGCACAGGAACGCGCCGGTCGCGAACGGCAGCATGGTGCCGTTGAAATCCTGCCCGATCAGCGCGCCGACGCCGCTGCCGATCAGGGTCGTGATGGAGCCGAACAGCGAGGAGGCGGTCCCCGCGATGTGGCCCTGAGGTTCCATGGCGAGCGCGGTGAAGTTGGAGAACATCAGCCCGAACGCGAACATGGTGCCGGTCGCCAGCACCATGTAGACCGGCAACGACAGCCATCCCTGCCATGCCCCGAGCAGCGTCAGCATCGAGATCACCACCGATCCCGTGAGCGCGCCATGCGAAATCACCCGCATGCCGAACCGCCCGACGATGCGCGCGTTCAACAGACCCGCGGCAGCGATGCCGACGGCGATCGCGGCGAAGGCCAGCGGGAAATAATCACCGAGGCCGTAGATCCCGGTGAAGATCTGCTGCGAACAGAACACGTAGGCGAACAGCACGCTCTGGACGCCGCCGGTGGCGAGCGCGTAGCCGATGGTCTGCCGGTTGGTGACGGTCTGGCGGAACGCATCGAAGACGTTCGCGGCGGTCAGCGGCTTGCGTCCCGCTTGGGGAAGGGTTTCCGGCAGCCGGATCGCGCACCACAGCAGGGCCAGCAGACCGTAGACCGTGAGCACCACGAAGATGCCGCGCCACGCCGAAAACAGCAGGATCGCCTGGCCGATCGACGGCGCCAGGACCGGGACCGAGATAAAGATCATCATTGCCAGCGACAGCACGCTCGCCATCCGCCGTCCGGTGTAGCAGTCGCGTACGATGGAGGTGGCGATGACGCGGGCGGCGGAGCTTCCGATGCCCTGCAGCACACGCGCCAGCATCATCATTCCGAACGACGGCGCGACCACCGACAGAAGCCCCGCAGCACTGTAGAGCAGCATGCCGCCGATCAGGACCGGGCGTCGGCCGAAGCGGTCCGACAGCGGGCCCATGATGAACTGGCCGGCGCCGAAACCGGCCAGATACACCGAGATCACCGCCTGAACGTGATTGGGATTGGCGATCCCATAGGCGTCGCGCACATCCGGCATCGCCGGCAGCATCATGTCGGTCGCGATCGGGTTCAGCGCCATGATGCCGGCGACGATGGCGACGAACTCAGGAAATCCCATCGGCCGATGGGTTTGCGACACCCACTCGTCCACGCTCGCGTCGGTCATTGTTTAGTCCGGAAAGATCGGCATGCAGCCCATATCGATATCGCTGCTGCGCTGCACAATGCCCGTTTCAAACAAAACTGTCCACCGCCGGGCAGGATGCGGGCATCACAATGAGTTTGGAACCAACCCCGCGTGTCTCGCCCGCCTCGCCGCTTTCACCATTTCCAGCAGCATGGCCTCGCCGGCATCGGTCAGATGCTCCAGCGTGATCCCGCCGGGAGCAAGAGCCGAGCCGTCGCGCTTCAGCGGCGGAACATGGATGAAGGCGGCAAGCCGCAGCTCCGCCTGACGATGCGTGGCCTCGATGGCGCGCCAGCAGAGGTAATTGCAGAGATAGCTGCCGGCATCGCGCGAGACGCGCGCGTCGATGCCGGTTGCGCGCGCGGCGCGCAGCAGCCTGACGACATGCGGCCCGAAGGCGCGCGCATCCGCCATGCCCGCGATCGATCTCTTTCCGATCCGCGCGCCGTCGAGGTCCGGCCAGATCGCCGTCGCCGTGTTGCGCGCGCGGGCCTCGATCCGCAGCCAGGGCGTGCGCGTCGCGAGGCCGAACATCAAGAGCGCGTGCGGGCGGTGCGTCGAAAGAAGTTGCGGCAGTTCGCGGTCCACCGTCTCGTAAGCGACGCGGAAAATGTGGGTTACGATCGCGACGTCGTCCAGCGCGGGCCGGCGCAGCCGCGCGATCCGCCCGACCAGCGCCATGGTCGGATTGAACGGTGCGCCGGGAAAGGGGCCGAAGCCGGTGACGAGGATGCGAAGGTCTTGAGACAACGGAACCTCGGCCGTCATGCCCGGCCTTGTGCCGGGCATCCACGTCTTCTGCTGTGAAGGATCGCAGAAAACAAGACGTGGATGGCTGGGCGTAGGCGAGCGGAAGCGACGCCGTTCTTCGAACGGCTATGCCCGGCCATGCCGAAAGCAGGTTTAATCCAACTCACCGCAGCAGTTCCGCGATCTGGTCCGCCGCCAGCGCCGGGGTGACGCGGCCTTTGGCGACATCGGCCTCGATCGCCCTCACTTTGGCGCGAATCGCGGCATCGCCGCGCAGGCGCGTCTTCATGCGGTCCTCGAACATCGACCACATCCACTTCACCTGCTGCTGGCTGCGCCGCGCGGCGAACTCGCCCGACGCCTGCATCGCGGTGCGATGTTCGACGAACTTCTGCCACAGCTCCGGAATGCCTTCTCCCGTCAGCCCGGAATAGGTCACGACCGGCGGCTGCCAGTGCTCGGAGCGGGGGCTTAGGATATGCAGCGCGCTGCGATATTCCGCCGCCGCGCGATTGGCGCGCTTGATGTTGTCGCCATCGGCCTTGTTGACCGCGATCATGTCGGCGAGTTCGACGAGGCCCTTCTTGATGCCCTGCAATTCGTCGCCGGCGCCGGGCAGCATCAAGGCGAGGAAAAAATCCGTCATGTCGCAGACCGCGGTCTCGGACTGCCCGGTGCCAACCGTTTCAACCAGCACCACGTCGAAGCCCGCGGCCTCGCACAACAGCATCGCCTCGCGCGTCCGGGCCGCGACGCCGCCGAGGGTGCCGGCGGCGGGCGAGGGGCGGATATAGGCGGCGTCCGAAGCCGACAGCCGCGACATCCGCGTCTTGTCGCCAAGGATCGAGCCGCCGCTGCGCGCCGAGGACGGGTCCACCGCCAGCACCGCGACCTTGTGGCCGCGTTCGATCAGGAACATGCCGAGCGCGTCGATAGTTGTGGACTTGCCGACGCCGGGCGATCCGGTGATGCCGACGCGGATCGCGTTGCCGGTCGCCGGCAACAGCGCCTGCACCAGCTCGCGCGCGGTCGCCTCGTGATCGGCGCGGCGACTTTCGATCAGCGTGATGGCGCGCGCCAGCGCCGCACGACTGCCGGCGCGGATGCCGCTCGCGAGGTCGTCGGTCGAAAGGGGGCGGATCATTTGTCCTGTTTGGCTGCTTTCGCGCGGTTCCCGGCGAAGATCGCAGCACCTTGTGGCGAAAGATATCGCTCGAAGGTCTGCCAAGGCACGAAGACGACGAACGATCCTTCGACATAGGGACCGACCGCATAAGGCGAATAATGGAATTCGAGGCCGGCGCTTTTGCCGGATTCGGTCGATGCGGCAAGTGTCACCGCGCCGACCTTCAGCAGCGCCGGCTTGATGCCCTTGTACCAGTCGATCTCGTCTGCGTCGTCGATGCCGCGCACCTTCTTCTCGGCCCTGACGGCGGCGATGGCCGCCGCGCGCAGCGCTCTCATGGTGGGGCCGTTGTCGGCGGTTTCCTTGAAGAACGGGCGGATGCTGATCTGCTTCGTCGCGCTGTCGTCCCACAGGATGGTGTCGATATCGGTGTTGGGATGCGCGCCGCCGGTATAGGTATAGTCGGTGCGCACCACGCTGACATAGCGACCATCCACCTGCGAGACGCGGCTGTAGTTGCGCTCGAAACTCCAGGCGCGATTCTCGCGAAACAGGTCGGGCGAGGCCTTGAACTCCTTCTCTGCGTCGGCGCGGTTGTGCTCCACCCAGCGCTTGCCTTCGGCAAGGCAATCCGCCGCCAGCGCTGCATTCGATTTGATGCCGTCGTCCAGCAAGACGCTGGCGTCGAGGTATTTCGTCTTGATGGCGAAGTCGGGCTTGGGCTCGGCGGCGATGGCAGGAGCGATGCCCGCGAGCATCAGGACTGCCATGAGACATGAAAACTTCTGAAGCAGACTCGCGATAGAACTGAAGCTGGTGATCATGGCAACCTTCGTCATGGCCGGGCTCGTCCCGGCCGTCCTGGTCTCGGGGAAAGGATCATAGAGAGGTGGATGTCCGCGACAAGCGCGGGGCATCACGGGTGTGGAGAGTTTAACAAACCCCGGGCGCTACTCCGCCGCCTCGCTGTGACCGAGCCGCGCGTTGAGCTTGCGGATCAGTTCCTCGGCGGCATCAGAAATCACGGTCCCCGGCGGGAAGATCGCCTCCGCGCCGGCCTTATAGAGCGCGTCGTAGTCCTGCGGCGGCACCACGCCGCCGACGATGATCATGATGTCGTCGCGGCCCTGTTTTCTCAGTGCGGCTTTCAGTTCCGGCACCGTGGTCAGGTGCGCGGCGGCGAGCGATGACACGCCGAGGATATGCACGTCGTTCTCCACCGCCTGCCGCGCGGCTTCGTCGGCGGTTGCGAACAACGGTCCGATATCGACGTCGAAGCCGACGTCGGCGAAGGCGGACGCGATCACCTTCTGGCCGCGGTCGTGGCCGTCCTGTCCGATCTTGGCGACGAGGATGCGCGGGCGGCGGCCCTCGGCTTCCTCGAAGGCGTCGATCAGCGCCTGCACCCTTGAGATCCTGTCGGACATGGCTGACGCCTCGCGCTTGTAGACCCCGGTGATGGACCTGATTTCGGCGCGATGGCGGCCGAACACCTTCTCCATCGCGCTGGAAATCTCCCCGACGGTGGCCTTGGCGCGCGCCGCATCGATGGCGAGCGCCAGCAGGTTGCCGTTGCCGTCGCCGGCCGAGCGCGTCAGCGCCGCGAGCGCGGCCTCGACATCTTGCTGGTTGCGTTCGCCGCGCAGCCGTTCCAGCTTGTCGATCTGCAGACGCCGTACCGCGGAGTTGTCGACCTTCAGCACGTCGATCGGCGCTTCGTTCTCGGGCCTGTATTTGTTGACGCCGATCACCGCCTGCCTGCCGGCGTCGATCCGCGCCTGCGTCCTGGCGGCGGCTTCCTCGATGCGCAGCTTCGGCACGCCGGCTTCGATCGCCTTGGCCATGCCGCCAAGCTCCTCGACCTCCTGGATATGGCCCCACGCTTTCACCGCAAGATCGTGGGTCAGCCGCTCGACATAGTACGAGCCGCCCCAGGGATCGATGATGCGGGTGGTGCCGCTTTCCTGCTGCAGGACAAGCTGGGTGTTGCGGGCGATGCGCGCGGAGAAGTCGGTCGGCAGCGCCAGCGCCTCGTCGAGCGCGTTGGTGTGCAGCGACTGCGTGTGGCCTTGCGTTGCCGCCATCGCCTCGATCATGGTGCGCGGCACGTTGTTGAAGACGTCCTGCGCGGTGAGCGACCAGCCGGAGGTCTGGCAATGGGTGCGCAAGGAGAGCGAGCGCGCGTCCTTCGGGTCGAAGGGCTTCATGAGCCTGGCCCACAACAGCCGCGCGGCGCGCAGCTTGGCGACTTCCATGAAGAAGTTCATGCCGATCGCCCAGAAGAACGACAGCCGCGGCGCGAAGCGGTCGACATCGAGCCCGGCCTTGAGGCCGGCGCGGACATATTCGACGCCGTCGGCAAGCGTATAGGCGAGTTCGAGGTCCTGCGTCGCGCCTGCTTCCTGCATGTGATAGCCCGAAACCGAGATCGAATTGTATTTCGGCATCTTGCGAGAGGTATAGGCGAAGATATCGGAGACGATCCGCATCGAGGGCGCGGGCGGATAGATGTAGGTGTTGCGCACCATGAACTCTTTGAGGATGTCGTTCTGGATGGTGCCCGAGAGTTTTTCCGGCGGCACGCCCTGTTCCTCGGCCGCGACGACGTAGAGCGCGAGGATCGGCAGCACCGCGCCGTTCATGGTCATCGACACGCTCATCCTGTCGAGCGGGATGCCGGCGAACAGCGTTCGCATGTCGTAGATGGAATCGATCGCGACGCCCGCCATGCCGACGTCGCCGGCGACGCGCGGATGATCGCTGTCGTAGCCGCGATGGGTGGCGAGGTCGAAGGCGACCGACAGTCCCTTCTGGCCGGCTGCGAGGTTGCGGCGATAGAAGGCGTTGGAGTCCTCCGCCGTGGAGAAGCCGGCATATTGGCGCACGGTCCACGGCTGGTTGACATACATGGTCGGGTAGGGGCCGCGCAGGTAAGGCGCGATGCCTGGCCATGTGTCGAGGAAGTCGATGCCGCCGAGATCAGCTTCGCCGTAGCTCGGTTTGACCGGGATGCCCTCGGGCGTCAGCCAGAATTCGGCGGACGGTTCGGCGCTGCCGCTGGCGGCGGGAGCGACCGGCTCGAAGGCGACATCGGCGAAATCCGGAATGCGGGTCATCGTCGTTCAATCATGGTCCGGGTGCTGGTGGCTGATGATGCTTGCCATCTTCTCCGTCCCGTAGTTTTCCATGGTGGTATGGCTCGGCAGGTTGACGATGGTCGCGACCCAGCCGAGCCGGGATTCAGTGCCATACTGCCGCGTCGGCACCAGCAGATCCGGCCGGTCGAACGCGCCGGTCATGATCTCGATGCACGGGCCGCCGATGCGGCTGAAGCTCAACGGCGTGCCGCATGCGGCGCAGAACCCGCGCTCCGCGATCGAGGACGAGCGAAACGTCGCCGGTGTCCCTCTGGTCCACTGGAAATTCTCCCGCGGGATATCGGCGAAAGACGCAAACGGCGCGCCGGTGGCCTTCTGGCACATGCGGCAGTGGCAGATGCTGATCCGCATCGGCGCGGCCGTCAGCGCAAATCGGATCGCGCCGCACTGACACCCGCCGGTCAGCGACGGTTTCACCTGCTCGCTCATTGTCGCTCCAGTCGCCGCCAGGCGTCGTTCAGCACCGCGAGGGCATCGACGCCCGCGAAAATGAAATCCTGCACGCCGGCCGACCGCAGCGCGGCCTCCAGCTTTCCCGGCCGGCCTGCCAGATAGATATGGCGCGCGCCCGAGGCATGTAAGGCCTGCGCGGCGGCGGCCGCATGATCCGCATAGACCTGATCCGAGGAGCACAGGCAGACCAGTTGTGCGCCGGATGCCTCGAAGGCGGCGGTGATGGCGGTTTGCGTCGCTGCGGCACTCTTCTCCCTCTCCCCGTTGGGGAGAGGGTTGGGGTGAGGGGGCGCGTTTGGCGGAAGCTCCGGCGCAAAATAAACCGCCTCGATTCCGCCGGTCTCGAAAAAACTCCGGGCGAAGGTCGCGCGCGCGGTGAAGTCGGCGGCGGTGCCGAGCGTGGCGAGAAAGATTGTCGGCCGCGCGCCGGTAGCCTGAAGCCGATCGTCGGAACGGTCGCGCAGTTGTTCGAACGGCGCGGCAAGCCGCATCGGCGCCAGCGCGTCGAAGGTTATCTTTGCGTCGCCGCAGGGCTCGGGCGCGCGCGGGATGGCGTCGAGCACGGCCGCCGGTTTTTCATGCAGGTTTGGAAACTCGCTGGCGCCGGTGAGCACGTCGCGGCGTTTTGCGATATTCGCCTCGCGCGCGGCGCGAGTTGCCCCAACATTGCGCTGGATCAGGTTTTGCGTCAGCGCCGCGAATGCGCCGCCGGCTTTCTCGATATCCTGAAACTTCGTCCAGGCCGCTTCGCAAAGCTGCCGCGTCAGCGTCTCGATGCCGCCCGAGCCCGCCGCCGGATCGGCGACCTTGGCGAGATTGGATTCCTCGATCAGGATGAGTTGCGTGTTGCGGGCGATGCGCCGCGCAAAGGCGTCCGGCAGGCCGAGCGCCAGCGTATGCGGCAGCACGCAGACGCTGTCGGCGCCGCCGAGTCCGGCCGAAAACGCGGCGATGGTGGCGCGCAGCATGTTCACGTATGGATCATATCGGGTCAGCATCCGCCACGCGGTTTCGCCCGTGATGAACAATGGTTTCGGCGCGAGGCCGCAAGCCTGTTCGACCCGCGTCCATAACAGGCGCAACGCGCGGAATTTCACCAGCGTCAGAAACTGGTCGGCGTCGGCGGCAAGCCGTGCGTGGATCATGTCGTGCGCGTCATCCAGATCGATGCCGGCGCTTTCGAGCGCGCGGAGATATGCGACCCATGATGCGAGAACGAAGGCCAGTTCCTGCGCCTCCGATCCGCCGGCGTCGTGAATGATCCGGCCGTCGGCGACGAGGAAGGGACCGCGGAAGCCCATGGCGGCGAGCTTCTTCGCGGTCTCGGCGATTGCCGGAGCGATGTCGCTCCAGGGCGAGGGGCTCGATCCCGATGCCGCGCAGGCGCCGAGCGGATCGAGGCCGAAGCGGATGTCGCAGGCCGCCGGGTCTACCCCTCTGGTCCTGATGTCGTCGGCAATGCACAGGGCGATCGCGCGCGACTGCGGCCCCATCTCCAGTTCGATCGAGATGCCTGCGTCGAGAAAAACCCCATCGAGAGCTTTGGCGACAGCCTCCGCTGTCGGCGCCAGTCCAAAGCCGCGAGCGCCGATCGCGTCGACAAACACCAGCGTCAGGCCAGTGGCGCCGTTGTCGAGGTCGTGAAGCGCCTGCGCGTTGGCTTGCGCCGCATCGGGATGATCGATCCGCTGCATCACCTGCCAGGACCTTGCGGCGGCACGGCCGACGATCGCGCGCGCGCCTTTCGCACGCGTATAGATCGGCTCGATCGCGAGGCCGTCATAGGTCTTTGCGACCAGCGTCTCGAACGGCGCGCCTTTCAGCACGCCATCGACCAGCTTGCGCCAGTCGTCCACTGTGGCCGGGGCGAAATCGGCGGCCAGCGGCAGGTTGGACATGCCATCGTCGGGAGCAGCGGGCATTGGGGCGCTCGGTTGCGAAAAAGCCGTCTAGTGTCCCGATTCCGAAGTTCGCATGCCCCTGCAGCAACCTTTGATGCGAACTTCGGAATCAGTGGGACACTAGCAACCTTTATGATTCTAGCGTGGTTTGGGTTCAGAAGCTCGCTTGAGGCGCTTGCGGAGAAAATGGAGCGAGCTTCTGAACCACCACACGAGCCAAAATGCCATGCGGCGGCCGACAAGCCAAACGGTCGTTTGGGCCGGGTCAGTCGAGGTCGGGCAGGCGCTCGATCCCGGCCGTCGAGACGGTGGCGAGCGCCTCGGCCGGCGTTCGCCCCGCGATCATGCGATCCGGCGCGATTTCGGCGAGCGGAACCAGCACGAAGGCGCGCTCGAACAGGCGCGGATGCGGCAGCTTCAGGTCCGGCCTGTCGAGGACGGCATCGCCATAGGCGATCAGATCGAGGTCCAGCGTGCGCGGCCCCCAGCGGGTTTCCGTGCCGCGACTGCGGCCGAACTTCTTCTCGATCTTGTGCAGCGTGTACAGCAGCGCGTGCGGGTCGAGGCGGGTCTCGATCTCGATGCAGGCGTTGACGAAGCGGTCCTGATTTTCGTCGCCCCAGGGCGGGGTGGCGTAGTCGGAGGAACGTGCGACGAGCACGGCCTGCGCCATGCCGCAGATGTTGGCGATGGCCTTGCGGAAGGTCTGGCGGACGTCTCCGACGTTGCCGCCGAGCGCGATCAGCACGCTGGCCATCGCGACAGCTAGTCCCTGCCGCGGATGAGGGTGATGCCGACGTCGTCGAAGATCGCCGCGATCGGCGCATGGGGCTTGTGCACGGTGACCTTGATCGTGTTCACGCGCGGGAAAGCGGTCAGCACCGCATCGGCAACCGCGCCCGCCGCGCGTTCGAGCAGCTTGTAATTGGCGTCCTTGAACGCGGCGCTCGCGGTCGCGATCACACTGGAATAGGAGACGGTATCGGCGAGCCGGTCGGTCCGGGAGGATTCCGACAGATCGGTCGACAACTCGATGTCCATCACGAAGCGCTGGCCGACTTCGGTCTCGTGCTGCATGACGCCGTGCTGCGCATGGATCACGAGGCCGCGAATGAAAATCGTGCCGGTCATGGTTGATGATCCCTGATTACCCTCTGGCCTCGATGGCGTGGGCCACGCGCAGCGCCTGCACCGTGTCGGCCGCGTCGTGCGTGCGGATGATCCGCGCGCCGCCCCGTGCCGCGATCAAATGCGCGGCGAGCGAACCGCCGAGCCGTTCCTTCGGTTCCGACGGCACCACCGTGTCGATGAAGCGCTTGCGCGACGCGCCGACCAGAACCGGCAATCCGAAGGTCCGCAACTCTTCGAGCCGGGCCAGCGCGATCATGCTCTGTTCCTGGGTTTTGCCGAAGCCGATGCCCGGATCGAGGACGATGTGGCTGGCGGGGATCCCGGCCTTCGCCGCGATTTCCAGCGATCGTTCGAAGAACGCCGCGATGTCGCGCATGATGTCGAGGGCGGCGTCGGGCTTGTCGCGGTTGTGCATGACGATAACGGGCGCATCGTGCGCGGCGATCACGCTCGCCATGTCAGGATCGCGTTGCAGGCCCCAGACGTCGTTGGCGATGGCGGCCCCGTTCTCCAACGCCCGGGCCACGACCTCGGACTTCATGCTGTCGATGGACACCGGCGTGCCCAGCGCGGCAACGGCGGCCAGCACCGGCTCCAGCCGCCGCATCTCCTCGTCGCGCGAGACCGGCTGCGAGCCGTAGGGACGGGTGGATTCCGCGCCGACATCGATGATGTCGGCTCCTTCCGCGATCATGCGGCGCGCCTGCGCCAGCGCGCGGTCGGGCGCGATGAATTGACCTCCGTCGGAGAAGGAATCGGGAGTGACGTTCAGGACGCCCATGACGGCCGGATAGGGCCGTGAAAGCAGCTTGCGAAGCAGCGGATGACGTGTGTCATCCGTGACAGGTCCGGACATGGAAGGGGCCGCCGCCATGCGGTGGCTTTGCGCGGTCCCGGACATGGTGTCAAGACGCGAAAAGCCCGTTCGGAAACGCCGGGCCTTGCGGAAGGGGGAGGCTCAATAGGTGATCTTGAGCGGGAGCTTGCGAGCCTGTGCGATCAGGTCGCCGATCGATTTTTCCGACGGCAATACGCTGACGAACTTGCGCCTGGTGTTCACGGCCTTCATCGCCTGGGCCAGGCGGGCGGGGTTGCGATGCGTCAGTTCGCGTACCGTGGTGACGCCGGCTGCGCGCAGCAGCTTGGTCTTGCCGTTGCCCATTCCGGGGATGCGCATGTAGTCGGCGAGATTGGCCCACTCCAGGAGTTGCTGTTCGCTGAATCCGGTTTTGGCGGCGAGCGCCTTGCGGCCTTTCGAGGTACTGGCCGCCTCCAGGTAGGCATCGGTTGTCCTGATGCCGACGGACCTCAGCTTCTTGGCGTTTATGGCGCTCAGACCTTCGAGCTTGGAGATCGGATATGTCATGGCGCTCAGGAATACGAAGGTGCTTGAGGCGAAAAGGCGGGGCTACGGCGTGGCGGCAGAGATCGCGCCCGCCTGGTCGTGTTGTCCCTGCCGGACCTCGTACCGATCGATGATTGAACCTTGCCGGCTGAACCTTTCCTGCGCTGAAAGTCCGGAATCGTGCCGACGGTTACGCGCGCGACAGCGGCATCGGTGCCAGCTCTCGCGGCACACCGCCCGACCAGTTCGTTCATGGTACCCCGCCTCCGCCGGTTGCTCGCCGGCTCATTGTTTATGATTTCATCTTGCTACTCCTGCCATGCGAAATACAAGCGACGAGGCAGAACAAACGGCGATTGAACTTAAATCGCGTGACGAGTGTTGCCGAGATGCAAGACCGAATGTTCGATTCACGCATAAAACGGCGCGATTGCCCGTCATTGCAGGAGAGGTGCATAGCTACGACATGATCCGCGTCGGTTCAGCGTGTGATTTTAAGCGTCGCGCGCGACCGTTCACTGGTTTCAATCAGTGCAAAACATGAAGTAGAATGAGACTGCTCGACGACGCGATCACGAAGAGGCGATCATGGCGGAAACCGCGACCGGGATCGGCGATACCGATCACAGCATTTTCATCGGCAAAGGCGAGCAGCCGGCATGGCTGACGCTGGGCCTCGCCAATCGACACGGTCTTGTCACCGGCGCCACGGGAACCGGAAAAACCGTATCGCTTCAGGTCATGGCGGAAGGATTTGCGCGCGCCGGCGTGCCGGTGTTCGCCGCCGACATCAAGGGCGACCTGTCCGGCGTGTCCGAGCCCGGCGAAGCCAAGGATTTCATCCTCAAGCGCGCCAAGGACATGGGGCTGACTTTCCAGCCCGATCAGTTCTCGACGATTTTCTGGGATGTTTTCGGCGAGCAGGGCCATCCGGTGCGCGCGACCGTCTCGGAAATGGGGCCGCTGCTGCTGTCCCGCATGATGGATCTGAACGACGTGCAGGAGGGCGTGCTCAACGTCGCCTTCCGCGTGGCGGATGAACAGGGTCTGCTGCTGCTCGACATGAAGGATCTGCGGGCCATCCTGTCCTTTATCGCCGAGCATGCGGCCGAACTGACCACGCAGTACGGTAACGTCTCGAAACAGACGGTCGGAACCATCCAGCGCCAGCTTCTGGTGCTGGAAAACCAGGGCGGCGACAAGTTTTTCGGCGAGCCCGCGCTGGCGTTGGACGATTTCATGCGGACGGATCGGGACGGGCGTGGGATGATCAACATCCTGGTCGCCGACAAGCTGATGCAAAGCCCGAAACTCTATGCGACGTTCCTGCTGTGGATGTTGTCGGAGCTGTTCGAACATCTGCCCGAGGTCGGCGACCCGCCGAAGCCGAAGCTGGTGTTCTTCTTCGACGAAGCCCACCTCCTGTTCAACGATGCGCCCAAGGCGCTGATGGACAAAATCGAGCAGGTGGTGCGCCTGATCCGCTCCAAGGGGGTCGGGGTCTATTTCGTCACCCAGAATCCGATCGATGTTCCGGACAAGGTGCTGGCCCAGCTCGGCAACCGGGTGCAACATGCGCTGCGAGCATTTACGCCTCGCGACCAGAAGGCGGTCGCGGCCGCGGCGCAGACGTTCCGGCCCAATCCGAAGCTGAACACGGCGCAGGTCATCACCGAGCTCGGCAAGGGCGAGGCGTTGGTGTCGTTCCTGGAAGGCAATGGCACGCCGGCCGTGGTCGAACGCGTGATGGTGCGGCCGCCGTCGGCGCGGATCGGCCCGATCACCGCGGAAGAACGCAAGACCATCTTGAACGGCAGCCCGGTGAAGGGAAAGTACGACACCGCGATCGATTCCGAATCCGCTTACGAGGTGCTCCAGAAGCGGGTCGCCGGCACTGCGGCGACCGCCGATGCACCGGCGGAAGGCGGAATTCTCGGCCAGATCGGATCGATCGTCGGCACCGTGTTCGGCACCAACACGCCGCGCGGAAGGTTGTCGACGGGACAGGTGGTCGCGCGCAGCGTCACGCGCACGGTCACCAACAAGGTGGTTGGAGGAATCGTCTCCGATCTCGGCAAATCGGTCGGCGGCTCGCTCGGAGGATCGGTCGGTCGCGCGCTGGTGCGCGGTGCGCTCGGAGGACTGCTGCGGCGATAGCACCGGCAACAGTTTGCAGGCGGGGCCGCTTCTGATAACGCAAGGCGCGCCGAAGATGTTGCCGCGCCGACAATGGAAAATGCCCGTGCTGAGATGGCCATCGCTTCGGCGTCCGCTGGATATCCTGTTCCTTGCGGCCTGCATCCTGCTGACGGCCGACGTTCTGGTTCCCGAGATCTGGGGGCACGGCAAGACCAAGGACTATCCGCTGTGGTACTGGGCCGGTCAGCAGGTTCTGCAAGGCGGCGATCTGTATCCGAAGGGATCGAACGAGGGCTTTGCCTTTTTGTATCCGCCGTTGTCGGCGATCCTTCTCGCCGTACCGAGCTGGTTCGGAAAAATCCCGCTGTATCTCGCGCTGTGCCTTCTCAATGCCGTCGCATGGTGGATGACGGCGCAACTCTCCAATGCCATGACCGGATCGGGCAGAACGCCCGACCCGTGGCTTGAGGCGCTGCCGGGCATCGTGACGATCACCTTCGTCTTCGACATGTTCGATCTTGGTCAGCCCAACCTCGTTCTTCTCGCCATGATGCTGCTCGGCTTCCGCTGGCTCTGGCAGGAGCGCGCATGGCTGTCGGGAG
>JBIQHO010000043.1:0-16213 GCA_044508545.1 Bradyrhizobiaceae bacterium
GTGGCGGTGCAGGCGTGACGGGCGGCGTTGGAGGCACCGGCTTTTCTGGGGGCGCCGGCGGTGCTGGCGGGCCAACCCCGGGCGCGGATGGGGTTAATGGCACCGATGTGATCGTGGGAGGAATTGGCGGTGGTGGTGGTGGTGGTGGTGCGCACGGCGCGGTCATCTCGGCCTCCGGCGCACTTTCCGGTGGGACTGGCGGGAATGGTGGGAACGGCGGGAACTTTCCGATCGGGGGACCCGGTGGGAGTATCGGTGGCAGTGGCGGCGGCGGGGCAGGCGGCTACGGCACGGTCATCACGGGAGCCAGTCTTTCGCTGACCAACAATGCGAACTTGATCGGTGGCAATGGAGGTGCGGGCGGGCGCGCGGGACCAGGCACCGGCAACGGTGGCGACGGTGGCAGTGGTGGGATCGGGCTGGATTTTGTCACCACGTCCAACGTCTTGCTGAATGGTGGCCTTATTGCGGGAGGCGCAGGCGGCGCCGGAGGCGCGGCGCAAGGTTTTGGTGGCAAAGGTGGCAACGGTGGCGCTGGCGGCGCGGGCATCGTGGCATCCGACCTGGTCGTCACGAACACGGGCGCGATTATCGGCGGCAGTGGTGGTGCAGCTAGCACCGCACCATTTGGGACAGCGGGTCAAGCCGGCCTCGGCGGAGCAGGCATTGCTGGCTCCAATCTCACCATCAACAATAACGGCACCATCGCGGGCGGCACCGGATTCGGTGGCCTGGCCAACGCGGTTACCTTCACAGGTGGGATCAACGTCATCAATTTCGGGGCGGCTACTTCTGGCCTTACCGGCAACGTTGAAGTCACCGCGGGGATCGTTCAGATGAACGCGTTCTCGGGCGGTACGGCGGTTGCGAATGTCATCGTGGGTGGCGGCGGGTTGACCCAAAACAGCGCCAACACGCTGATTCTGTCCGGGGCCAATGCTTACACCGGCGTGACGACGGTGAGCGCCGGCACACTTTCGGTGAACGGCTCGATCGCATCGTCGTCGCTGACGACGGTGAACCCGGGCGGGACGCTCGGCGGCAACGGCACCGTCGGTAACACCACCATCAACGGCGGCACGCTGTCGCCGGGCAATTCGATCGGCACGCTGACGGTGGCGGGCAATCTGGTGCTGACAGCTGCCTCGATCTACATGGTCGAAGTGTCGCCGACGGCAGCCGATTTCACCCATGCCACCGGCAGCGCGGCGCTGGGCGGCGCAACGGTGGCGGCACAGTTCGCGGCGGGTAGTTATGTCGCGAAGCGCTACACCATCCTCACCGCCGACGGCGGCGTCAGCGGCACGTTCTCAGGGCCGGTCAACACCAACCTCCCGACCAACTTCAAGAGCGCGCTCGCGTATGACGGCAACAATGCTTATCTCGATCTGAACTTGAATTTTGTCCTGCCCAGCGGTCTCAATCGCAATCAACAAGCGGTTGCGACCGCGCTGACCAACTTCTTCAACAGCACTGGCGGGATTCCGTTGGCGTTCGGCGCGCTGTCGCCGCAGGGGCTGACGCAAGTTTCCGGCGAACTGGGCACCGGGACCCAGCAGGCCACATTCAACGCAATGAGCCTGTTCATGGGCGTGATGACCGACCCGTTCATGGCCGGGCGTGGTGGCGATCGCGCGTCAATGGTTCCGACGGCCTATGCGGGCGATAGCACCGCACTCGGCTATGCAGCCAGCGGCAAGCCGCGCAACGCTTCCGAGCGCGATGCCTATGCCGCGATTTATCGCAAGGCGCCTCCGTTGGTGCCGGCCTTCAATCAACGCTGGAATGTTTGGGCGGCGGGCTTCGGCGGTTCGCAGACCACCGATGGCAACAGCGTTGTCGGCTCTGACACCGCGACCAGCAGTGTTTATGGTGGCGCCGTCGGTACCGATTACCGGATATCGGCGGATACGCTGGTTGGTTTTGCAATGGCCGGCGGCGGAACCCAGTTCCGCGTCGACAACGGGTTCGGTACGGGGCGCTCCGATCTGTTCCAGGTCGGTGTCAACGCGCGTCACAGCATTGGAAATGCCTATCTCAGCGGCGCACTGGCTTATGGTTGGCAGGACGTTACCACGGACCGTATCGTGACGACGAATGGCATGGAGCGGTTGCGTGCGAATTTTAACGCCAATGCTTTGTCGGGGCGGCTCGAAGGCGGCTACCACATTGCCACCTCATGGATGGGCGTCACGCCCTATGTCGCGGGGCAGTTCACCAGCTATGATCTGCCGGCCTATGCCGAACAGGGCAGCGCTGGCGGTAATCTGTTCGCGCTCAGCTACGCGGCGAAGAATGCAACTGCATCGCGCTCCGAACTCGGCGTGCGCACCGACAAGTCGTTCGCACTCGACGATGCCATCCTGACGTTGCGTGGTCGCGCGGCGTGGGCTCACAACTTCGACACCGATCGCTCGATTTCGGCGACGTTCCAGTCACTGCCCGGCGCATCGTTTGTCGTCAACGGCGCGGCGCAAGCGCGTGAGATCGCACTGGTCACGGCTGCCGCTGAAATGACGTGGGCCAACGGGTTCGCGGCCGCCGCCACTTTCGAAGGTGAATTCTCGAACACGGTCGAGAGTTATGCCGGCAAAGGGGTGTTAAGGTACTCTTGGTGAGCAGTTGCTTCTAGCTTCCGCATCATCCGAGCACCCGCCAGGCCGTCCACTGTTCCTGATGCATTCTCGGTAAGCTCACGGCACGAATACGATCGGCCAACACCACGGCCCGCGTGCTCCGCTTCCTTCCGCGCGCCTGCATGCTTTCCGTTTGAGTGTATCGCGCCAATCAAACGCGAGCCCATTGCTTGGCGGATCACGGCCTGAAGGTCCATTCACCGCCGTGATAACTACCAGAGCTGCCACCGCTTGTTAGCTTCTTCAATCTGGAGAGGGAATGACGACGGCATAAAGGCAAAGCAAGCTGCAAAGGCATACGGCACCGCCCGCTTAATCAATATTTCCCTCGGTTCATCCCCGTGACTACCTGAGCGGCCATGTTGATGGTTCTGCCGGTGCGGTGTATGTGCATGAGGTCTCAGGAGAAACGATGGCGAATGCAATTAAGAATCGCCTTTGATTTTTCATCAAACCAACAGAAGGCTGCTTAAATTATGCCTCCTCCGCGCGACCCAAGCCACGGCCAAACAGCCGAAGAAATCGAGCGCTACTATCGCAACGTCAAGATTGGTGATCCGGCAGCGATCAAAAACAGCCAATATGGACGCCTCGAAATCAAAATCACGACTGTAAGCAACATCGACCCAGAAGCTGGAAGCATACATTTGAATGACGATGCCGTATGGGGGGGAGTCGCTTATTCTGTAGAAAGCGGAAAAAGTTATTACGCGTCCAGCGGCCAGTCATCGCTTATCGTTCCAAATGAAAGCGTTACGGCCTGGGCTAAAGCGAATCCGCGCGGCACCCCGGAATATTGATGTGTTCTATCGCAGCGGATCGAATGGTCGTTGACGGGCTTGCGCTCGCAAGAAAATCACGAACTGATGAACGATCGCGACCTCAATCGCTTGTCGTGGCGCGATCGAAAGGTCATGCAACGCGCCGGATGGTTTGCGAATAGCGTGGACTGAAGGAAATATCGGCGCGGTGGCGTTCAGCTGCACAGGCGATCCGGGGCAAGCGGTGAATTTGCGGATGCTGTTGTGTTGAAATTGCTCGGTGCGGTGCCCGGCGATTTGAGCGGGCACTGATCGGCTGTTGCGGACTTCATCGGCGAGCATCTTCGCAAACGTAGCCGTAACCGACGAGTGACAGAGAGAATCGAAGGCCCCGGTTTCCGCTTTGTAACTCAGCCAAGTTAGACGGGCGCAGACTACCGCTGGTCGGCATTGGCGATGTAAGGAAGAACCTTGTGAGGGTGGGAAGACCCGGTAACGCTTCCGGATATGGTCAAAATGCCTGGTACCAGCGACGCGCCACTATGTTCAGCGGATGAGAGGGTTTGATGACCGAGCGCCAAGCACTGATTTCTATCAAAAGGATGGTCAAGGCAGCGAGCGAACTGGACGATATCGAAGCAGTTCGGAATCAACTCCATACAATGCTCCTTGTCGCAAACCACGCACTTCTTCCTGTCAAGCGCAAGCCAACGAAGAAATAGAAAATCCCGGCGGAGCGGGGTGCGTAATTTTTCCCATGGTTACGTGAACCCAATCCGATCTGGGGCATTAGCAAGGCATCACCGCACGGTCCGTGGCTTTTATCGGTGATGAGAACGCCGGTTGCGCTCCCGCCTTCCTCTTACGGAAAGGGAGCGCGAGCCATGTCAGGCATACGCCCTTGTCTGCCATCGACCCGACAAATCACCAAAATGATAACCGATACTCGTGAATTCGCCGCCAAATCAGTGGCTTTGCTCCAATCACTCCCTGCGCCTGATACGTTCTTGGGACGCAAGACATACAAGCCGTTTCCGCAAGAAAAGAGTTTGCCACCGGCAGACGAGAGCTGAGTCTATGTTCCCGCGTTATTTAGGGCCATAAGACAGCCTTTTGCAGCAAGCAAACTAATGCTGAAGAAGAGGCGCGAAGGCTGGAGCGGGACCTTGAACAAATCCGAAAAGCCCGCGAGCAACTGAGGTGAGCAGACGATCAGGTCAACCTCGCTCGTGGTTAGGCGACGACGAAGGTCGAGCGCGGACCTGCCCCAATAGAAACCCGGCCAGCGGGGGTACTTTCTAAGTTGATCATGCGCGATGTCCATCATATCGCGCGTCAATCGATTATCAGCCACGCTTGGCAAGATCGCTGTCGCCTGAGCCATCCGGAACCCCTCCCACCCCCCGTGCATTATCCGGTCCGGGCGGCCCTTGGCCGGGTACCGTCCCGAGGAACCTCCTGGCCCGCCATGCCCGGCGGGCTTCTCTTTGGCTGGAACTCCTATATGCCTCATTGCATTATCAACCCAGACGCGTACCTACCAGCACCCTCGTCCGTGCGTGGTGGTCGATTGTCGGCCCGTCGGCGACCCACATTGCCGGCGGGCTTTGTTGTGAGGAACGGGCATCGACCCCGTGCATTGGCTCCATGGACGGGGCTGCAGTCCACTCCCCACCAAACCTCCGGATGGGTTGCGGTCACCGGCCGCCCGTCGGGGCCTCAGACCAGCTCCGGCGGGTTTTCCCACCTGTCGCTCAGGCAGTTCAGCATGGCATCGCAGGCGGCCTTGGCCTCGTCGAAAGACTTGAACGGTGAGCCGACGATCTTGATTGCGCCATGGCCTTGGTAGAGAGGACGCCATGATGCCACGTATCCTGACGTGCTGCGAAAACCAGGACCGGAAAGACTTTCGAAGAAACTGATTGTGAAGGAATAGCTGCCGCTACTTGCACTCCAAATTTTCATCTTTTCGAAGACGCGATGGAATTGAAGAGGCATTCAGTCACTCAAACCGTCGCATGCCGAGTCACCATTTCGATTGGAGAGTTTTTCGGAGCGCGAAGTCGCGGCGCTACAAACGCGATATAGTGATCACCGCACCGTCAGGCCAGCTGACTCCGACAATCAGTCGTCATGTCCACTAGTGAACAGAACTCGGACGACAGATGTGATTGAATAGCGCCTTACCACAAAACTCTCGGTAACCACCGGTGATGAGAATGCCTGGTTGCTCTCCTGTTTTCCTCTTACGGAAAAGGGCGCCCATGGGGCAGCTTTTTCAAAACAAAAACTGTCCGAGGTGCGGGGAACCGATGACCATGGCGTTGCCGCCAGGCGGCAACGGCCCTCGTATCCTCACGTGCGTAGGCTGCGACCCGCTACGGGACGATCAGGCGAAGGGCTGGTTGGCGGGCGATTTGGGTCGGGATCGGACGAGGACATAGACCGCCGCAGAATGGACCACCGGCTGCTGACAGATGCCTCGGTCGTGCGCAACAGTTTGGCGATAACGGAATTTGGCTTTCCGCTTTTCTTTAAATTGAAGAGTTGCTGGTCGTCCGCCCGCGTCCAACGCCTTGATCTTGTCATCGGCGACAACGCAAGCCGGGAATGGAAGTTCAATCCGCAGCCGCTTCATCGTGAACTCGCTTCGCCGCGCGGTAGTCGGCGCCATGATTCGACGGCTCACATATATGCAGACGCCGGCCAGCGATTGAAGGTTTCTCGCGCAAAATCGTCGTCGGACCGTGATCGGCATTTGAGCGCTGATTCAGCAAGGCCATTGGAAGCTGATTCCAAGGTCGCAAGCGCTACCGAGGTTGAGCGTCCATTTTCTGCTTGAGCGCATCGATCAATCGTTGATCGTCTGTGCGCACCCTGAGATATCCATTCCAGGTGATAGGGCCAATCTTTGTTGGGCCCGTAGCATAGTGCTCCTTGAGCACTCCGAATTGCTCTCGGTGCCGGGGCGGGATGAGAAGTTCCATTGTAAGGGCCCCTCGCTATCGGTGCGAATCAATGGTCCTCATGCGAGAGCAGTTTTCTGGCCAGAGTATGTCAACGCGTCCATGGACGGGCATCGATCCACACTTTCGGAAAGTAGCGCTCTCACTGCTCAGCTTCCAAATCGCGCAAGTCTCGCTCCATCTCGATTCGCACCTGACCCGCAAGGTGAAGCGCCGACTCACCGGGACAGGATGAGGTTGCGGTAGCGCAACAATTCAGGTTCGCCTTTGCGCGATCGCAAAGACAGGAAGATTTATGGAATGCAGGGTCCGTCTGGAAACCGGCAAATCGCCTCTTGAAAAGAGGGATGCTTCGCCTCGGCAGACGATTACCTTCAGGCAAAAGAAACATGAACACGCCCCGGAAGGACATCCATAACTCCAATGTGCCGAAGCTCTGTCGGAGTTGCGAGGTACGGCACAACGGTATGTGCGGCGCGCTCAACGGCAACGAACTAGTGGATTTCGCAAAGTTCACGCGTGTCGTGGCGGTGTCCGCCGGTGACGTTCTCCTGCAGGAGCAGGGACCGATCAAGTCCTATGCCAATGTCATGCGCGGCGTGCTCAAGCTGACCAAGACTATGGCCGATGGTCGCCAACAAATCGTCGGACTTCAATTCGCGCCCGATTTCGTCGGACGACTTCATCAAGACGAGAGCCCTGTCCGGGTCGAAGCCTGTTCGAATGTTGAGGTCTGCAGCATAACCAGGAACGCACTGCGGAATATGCTTGAAGAAAATCCGGCTCTCGAAACGAAACTGCTCCACCAAGCCCTGCGTGAGGTCGATCAGGGGCGCGAATGGATGCTGGCGCTTGGACGGAAGACGGCCCGCGAAAAGGTGGCCAGCTTTCTTATGATGATGGTTCGGCAGATCGATCCGTTTGCCGAAAGCAACGCCGTCACGACTTTCGACCTTCCACTTACGCGCGCCGAAATTGGCGACTTTCTCGGCCTGACGATTGGAACCGTCTCCCGCGAACTCACGCGGCTGCGGCAAGCCGGAGTGATTCAGATTTCCTCGCACCGCCACATCGACATTCTGGATCTCGAAGCGCTTCGCCAATGCGTCGGCTAGAAACGTAAGGGGCCTCGCGCAGAAAACACAGCGCATGGTGCCACGAGAAATCCATTTCCTGAAGCTTCAGAGCATTCTGCGTGAGAGAATAACGGCGTCTTTGCGCTAGATGAAAGCGCACGTGTAGTTTGAATGTATTCTTGGCTCGTCGAAATCAAAAAGAAGGGGATCGACATGCCAACCGATGCACTCGTTGTCACTTTGTTTGTTACCGTCGTTATAAGTATATTTTCACTGGCCATAGCCTGGGGCGAGCGTCAGACCGAAAGCGGCCGGCGCGAAAGCCATCCAAGGTAAGCTCGCAGGACTGCTGAATGGGCGGCGACCGCGGGCAGCTATCTCGGTCTCACTGGTCACCGTCGTGAAAGACACAAGATCAACCGTACCTTGGGAAACTTGACATGTCTGATCATGGCGAATTGACGTACTCCACCGCGGAAGGAATGGATTACCCGGCGCACGAGGAAACGTATAAGTCCTTCCTCAAATTCGGGACGCTTGGTGCCGCGGTCGTGGTCACCGTTGTCGTGTTGTTGGCGGTTTTCCTCCTCTAATCCTCCTCGCGCGCCATCCCAAAACCCGCCGGGCCGGCCCTGCGCGACGGCGGGTTTTGCGCATCGAACCGTAGGTCGCGTCGCCGTTTGCCGCGCCGGCGCGGTTTAGCGCCCCGTGGTATGCACTGATCGCGGGCAGGCTCAACAGACTCAATATGCTCCCTTGCATCAAACGGGATGCTGATCATCCTGCAAACCGCATGGATCAGCCGCTCATGCGTGCGAGCGTAGCCGCTGCCAACGATGCCGAAGGTGGCTAAAGTGCGAAGGGACCAAACGGAGGAGGCCGATTTCAATTTTTGTTATGTTCACTAGTAAACAGACGCTCATCTGGCGGTGGTAGTATGCTGTGTGGATCACCGCAAGGCTCTAGGTATCCATCGGTGATGAGAACGCCGGTTGCGCTCCCGCCTTCCTCTTTCGGAAAGGAGCGTGCCATGGGGCAGCTTTTTCAAAACAAGAACTGTCCGTGTTGCAAGGAACCGATGACCATGGCGTTGCCGCCAGGCGGCAACGGTCCCCGTGTTCTTACGTGCGTAGGCTGCGACCCGCTACGGGACGCTAAGGCGAAGGGCTGGTTGGCGGGCGATTTGGGTCGGGATCGGACGAGGCCATAGACCGCTGCAGAATGGATCACGGGCTTCTGATCTGCGCTGCTCGCATCTGCGCCGCGCGGACTAGCTGCTGGGCGTTGTTTTGAAGCGTCCAACCAACCGCTCGCCGTCCCACAATTCCACGTTACGAGCGCCCCTTATCTTCTTTGCAGTTTCGATTGCCTGAGCGTCGTCTGCACTCACTATAAGCGCATCGCTCTGGATATGACCTTTGTCGTTGAGGATGTATACTCGATAATCGGTCACGCTATCCTATCTCCAGATTTTACCAGTGCTTACGAGCAGAGCGGAGCCGCAGCTCCTCATACGGCCTCGATGGGATACAGATATCCGACAGCCCCCGTCAACAGGTCATCTATAATCCGGATGGACTTCGATTGTCCTTCGCTAGCTTGGCTCGAACGGGAAGGGGGGCATGATCCCAGCCGCGAGAGCGGCGATGGCAACGAACTGCCAACGGCTATCCGCTCAATCTCTCAACAATCAGGCTGCTCGCCCTCAACCGTTCGCCGGACCGAGAATCGATCCGACTTGCGACGGCACGGGTCGTCTGCGCCTTTGAATGGTCAGCGATAGTCACCAGTCCCACGATCGAAATGAACTAACCCTGCTGGTTGCCACGCTGCGGCGGCTGCGGATTATTTTCGGGATTCGTATCGTACTTGGATATTCGCGTAATGAGCCCGCTGGTGGCGAACGGCTGCAAATCGGCTTCCAGGCTGTCAGCGATCTCCTTGGCATAGACCTCTCTGTCGTCCACGTAGAGCGTAAAGGATTTCAAATATTTTCTCTTCTTTTCCGGGTCATCGATCGTTGCCTTGGTCCAGTGATAAAGCGGATAGCCTTCGACGCCGCGCTCCTCCGCTGCGACGACATACTCCGAAAAAGCATCGAACTGGGATTTTGGGACAGCGTGATGTCTGGCGAGAGTATCGAAGAGACGCGTTAGTGCCGGTTCAGGCGTTTTGCGTCGTATCGATTCCGCAACGGCTGCATCGTTTACATCAAATCTAACCTGATACTGCCACTGAGGAATCATGCTGAATCTCGCTCTCTGATCGCGCCCCTCGCCGCAAAACCTAATGCTCGCTCATACCGGTGTCCAGTAAGGAACGTGCGCCGAGGGACGCTGCTAATGCAGAGACCCGCCGGCTGGTTCATGTGAAAAACGGCGGGGACATTTTTATATGTTCGTCGGGAGCCTTGCCCCTTCAACATCCGCCAGCATTCCATCGCTCAAGAAAATCGCTGCGCCGTCATGAGAGCAGGCGCAAGACTTGCTGGCGCGGCCATTCGATGCGAGCGCAACAAGAGTCGCAGTTCATCGTCGGTCAGGACCGGATGCCCATTTGGTCGAACCACTGGGGCCTTTTTATTGAGGCTTTTTATTGAGGCTTTTTATTCCGGCGGCTTCTGCTGTCCCGAAGAATTGACGCGCTGCTCCACCTCCATTGCGGTCTCGGCTTTCTTCACCTTTTTGAGCAATGCGTCGCGCTCCCGACCGGGTGGAGCGAGTTCGGCACGCCCTCGCATTGCATGGATGAATGCCAAAAGACGATCCCTTAAAGGAACCGATTGTTTCAAACGTCGCCGCATGGCGCGGCTTCCTGTTGAGTTGCGGGAGCGCGTGGTGTCCTTCGCCGACCGGGCTGCGACGAAGTGAGTGTGCGCCCGATCAATCTGGAGCGCCAGCTAATTACAGATATTTGATCAAAACACATCGAGGAAGGCGTTTTCCGTAAACTCCTGTTTCGCGCTGCGGCATCCCTCGGGAGCGGAGTTGTTTCGTGCCGAGTTGGCGGAAAGGGCGAGCATTTGACGGAGGCTGTTCAAGGTTTTTCTGACGCCCGCCGAACACGCGCCAAGTGAAATGGTTATCGCTTGTTCTTCGGAACGTTTGTGGTCCTCACGCTTTTTCCATCAAACTCACGACACTTGTTTCGAAGGAAACGTCATGCCAAACGTCAAGTATGTGTCGATCATCATTTTGTTGGCTCTTTTGGTCGGAACGTGGGCCTGGGCGGCGTCGGCGTGGACCAGCGACATTCCCATGAGTGACTGGATTGCTTTGGGCTTTGGTGGTGTTACGACACTCGTCGTCGGTGGCGGTTTGATTGGCTTGTTATTTTATAGCAGCCGTCACGGTTACGATGACGAGGCGTTCCGGAAGCGGCGTCCGAAGTAGTAGCGCCGAAGTAGTAGCAAAGGGTGGCCGTGCTCCTCCGCTGGCTGCTCTCACTGCGCGGTCTCGGTTATCTATCGGTGACGACAACGCCAGTCGTGCTCCAGCCTTCTTCTGAAGGACAAGGAGCACCTCACATGTACAAGCACTCACATGTACAAGCACATGGCGTTTCAGGAACGAAGGGCGAGTTAGAGCGTTTTCGAGCGAAGTGGAATCCGCTTCGCGTGACGACAACGCGTCAAATCAATAAGCCAGAGTCTTTTCCCTTCTCTGAGATCGGGCACATCAACTGGAGTGTACGGTGAGGATTGGAGCGGCTTCAGTTTTTGCCCTTGTTTGCATGTGCCAGGCAGCTCATGCGGACTGTTCGTGCCAGTGTATAGACGGTCGAATGCAGCCGGTCTGCTCCAATCTCGACGTTCCGCCTCGCTGCCCCCCGACGTTCTGCCCGCTTGGCGCACCAACGATCACACCACCCCAGGTGCCGACGGTCCCTCCAGCCGGTACGAGATCATGCCGGCAAATCAGGGTGTGCGACACACTGGGAAACTGTCGATTGCAGCGGATTTGTAATTAACGTGGCACTTGGGCTCGGGCCGTCGACGCAGCACATAGCCGGCATCCGGAAGTGAGCGAGCGACGTGCTCAACGATGCGCCAGCATCGTTGGGCGTCATGTCGCCGGACACGGCCGTATGTCGTTTGCGAGTTGGTCCGGTTCGAGCGGCCGGACTCACGGCGAGACCGTTACGAGGTTTAAAAATGGCTACCGGGTAGGATTCGAACCTACGAAGCCATGAAGGTGCGCGCGGACGGTCCCGTCAAAAGGTCTCCGCGCTTAGTCGAAAACGAACAGTCCGACGATAAAAGCGACGAACATCAACGCCAGCAAGGTGCCGAAAATGTAAGCGTTCCTGCGGCCCGTCTTCTTCGATCCCTCGAATTCTCGCATCGAGCTGCGCCATTCCCAAAAGTCGTTCATTGTTCGTCTCCGTCGTCTCTAAATGTCGCGGTCGTTTTTGTTCATGCTCTGCCGAAGCCAGCGCGGTCCCCATAGATGATCCGGAGATGGCTCGGAAATTGAAGCGATTGCTTTAGGCGTCTTGCTCGCGGCGCGTCGGGCGATTTCTCGCGTTGCACACCAATGCGATCCCAACGTCGCTGAGTCTCAATCTGCATTGACGTTTACGCTGCTGCCCTCCAGGCAACCCGGTATCGAACACGGACCTTCTCCTCTGCGCGCGCATTTCACGTCAACCCAGGCAGGTCCATGGGTCAAGTGCAAGCTTTGCCTTTATGTAGAGATTGATAAGAGGGGTGCCAGCGAGGACCAGCCTTTGGCCAGCCGCGCTCCTTGGCGGATTCAAGCGAATCAAATGTTTGATTTAATTGTACTTTCTGTCACCGGGCGACCACTCCATCCAGCCGTTTAACCTAAACTCTCAATGTTAATTCAAACGGCGTTCCGCGTCTAGCTAGACAGGCCGTTACCGCCGGCTCTAGGTACTCGCCATCATGACCAGCGGTTCCGTGCCGGACATTTCGAAGCAGGGCTTCAGTTACTGCGTTCCCTCACTCCAGCGTTTCCCGGAGATATGATGATCCGACTGCTTATTGCATCGGCGATTCTATTCATCGCCGCCACACCGTCGTCTGCCCGGCCTTCTCAAAAAAAGATGCAGGTCGGCATGGGCTGCGATGTGATGCGTCCCTGCTTTGGCAACGGCGCATCGCTGTTTGGTTCGGAGGATCACGTCGCCGGGCATTCCCGTCATTCCGCCGTGAGGCGTCGGGCGGATCACAGATCGCATCGCCGAATCCCGAAAGGGCTCGTTCGGGTCATGGCCGAAGGCGCGGGGCGGGCGGCCGGCATAGTCCGCTCGTCCTCCGGCGCCACGGCGCATGTCGCCGGCCGCGCCACCGCTGCTTTCCAGTGTCTCGTTTCGGCTCTGGACCGGCAGGGTTATCCGATCCGCTTCATGGGCGGATGGAGGGCGCATGGTAGCGTGCGGGGCTCGCTGCATCCCGCGGGGCTTGCGCTCGATATCAATCAATATGGGCGCAACGTCACACGCCCGCGGATGCCTCGCAACGAGGTCACGCTGGCGAATTCCTGCGGGCTGATTGCCGGCGCGCAATGGGCAAATGCCGACAGCGGGCATTTCCAGCTTGGCGGCTGGAGCGGAGGAGGGCGGCATTACGCCGGCCGTCACCGCGGTCATCGCCCTCAACGCTACGCCAACGCGCGATGATGTCGCACCGCGGGCGGTTCATCATCGCCTCTTGAACGATCCGTTGACCCCGGTCTGACGTTATCCGCGCGCGATCGGCGACAATATCCGGGCCTGTCCGCTCTGAAAGATTGACGCGGGTTGCGTCGGCGCGGCCGCGCATCCGGAAAAATCCGCCGCAATCGGCCTTATAATTTTCCGACGCCACCGCATATTAGACGGGTAACGCGTGTCCTGTTCCTCAACGAACAAGAACGGAGAAGGCGACATGAAAATTAAAATTGTCCTGGCAACAATTCTGGCCGTCGGAACCTTGCTGGGCTTCAGCGCGCTGGTCTCGGCTGTTCACAATGCGGATCATGGGACTGCTCATAGCAGCATGCAGAATTGGGAGCCTATGCAGCGCGCGGCATAAGTCACGCTCGCGAGACAGCTATCATGGATCCAGAACCCGGAAGAGGTTGCTTGGAGCCGCCCCATGACGCCCTTTAATGACGCCTTTTATTCTGGAGGCCGGAGTTCCGGGGAATTTGCCCAACCTTCGACATTTGCTGTCCTCTCGGCCCGCTCGGCCTTCGCCAGGGTCGCAGCCTTCTCCGCGCCAAAGGGCATCAATGCTGCCCTCTCGCGCATAAGCCTCGCAAATACGCCGAGGCGCTTTTTCAAGGACTGCGTGTGTTTGAAACGCCGCCGTCGCTTGGACATGGCGCGTTCCTTTCCAAAGCCAAAAGAGGAAAGCGGGAGCGCAGCCGGGGTTGTTATCAACGATAAACATCTCGAGCCGCGCGATGACATTCAACAAACGTCGCACGAAGGGAAAAGTTCTGTTTCGTCCCGGAAGGGATGCGGGCTTTTGTCTCAAAGTCGCCGTTGTGGCAATTCGGCTCCGAAAATTGACGGATTTACTGCCTTGCGGAAAGCCTCTGCAAATGGCAATAAAATCAGAACGCTAGATGCGTTTCGCGGGTGTAGCTCAATGGTAGAGCAGCAGCCTTCCAAGCTGAATACGAGGGTTCGATTCCCTTCACCCGCTCCAGGGTGTTTGTTAACAAGATCAAGTAGTTGGTAATGCTCTCGCCATGTCGTTACGCTCAAGGTCGCGAAGCGGAATACTGCTTCGATCCCCTGGCGTCCGCGCAGCACACGGGGACCCCGATCCCTCGCAGCAATCGTGCTGCATGAGGTTATCCTGTTCGATCGCGCTGTCCGCGTCATTTCCGAGAGCATCAGCCAACTTCGCTGACGGCTTCCATGCCGGCTTCCTCCGTCGCAGATCGCCGCCAACGTCACCCGTGAGGTTTTGAAATGACCAACCACAGCACCAATCCCGGCGTTCGCAAGATTGAGTTTGCCGGCAAGACGCGCATCTTCAATTTGAACGAGCCCAAGGTTCTCGCCATGATCGCGGGCGGGGCGAAATTGAAGCAGGTAGCGAGAATGGTCACGATAGCCCGTCTCGGCATTGGCAGGGCACCGCTCGCCGGCCAATACGGCGATAGCCCGGCGGCTTGCCACCAACGCTTTGTCGAAAAAATCTATTCGGCCGAGGATGTGGAGAATGTCATCGTGCTCGGATTGATCGGGGGCGGGATGCCCGAAGACGAAGCGTTCGCGCTTGTCGACGAGCATGTCCATGGTAAGCCGCTCGAAGCCAATGCGCGGATTGCATCGGAAACCATTGCCGCGCTTGCCGGCGCGGGAAAAACCTGAGCATCCGTCCTGCCGCCGGGCGTATTCGATCGGACGGATCTCCCGCGGATGCGCCGATTCCCTCTCTCGACGGCCCGTCGAAGACGGGCGTAAACGCCCTTTGGGGGAGATAGACTTCCGCAGCCTGCCGCCCCACCGGGTTGGGAACTGCCCCGACCGGGCCGAGGCATCCGGGCGGGCGAACGCGACGGCCTTCGGGACGGTTATCATCTGACCGTCGAGCGTGGGACGTCGGTTCAGAACCGCGTCACGACATCCGACAAGGCCGGGCGAGGGCGGTCCTTGTTCGGTTTTGTCGGCGTGCCGATATGGATAAAGCCCGCGAATCTTTCGTCCGGCTTCAGGCCGAGGCCGTCGAGTATGTCGCGATCGTAGGCAAACCAGCCGGTCAGCCAGTTCGCGCCGTAGCCGAGCGCGGTGGCGGCGTTGACGATGCTCATGGCGCTGGCGCCTGCCGACAGCACCTGCTCCCACGACGGCACCTTGGGGTGCTGCTTGATGCAACTCACCACGCCGATCACCAGCGGTGCTTCCGTCAACTGGTGCTTTTCGATTTCGATCTCCTCCTGCGGGGCCGATGGATTCTTGCGTGCATAGATACGGGCGATGACGTCGCCGGCGCGGGCGCGGCCATCGCCTTCGAACACGATGAACCGCCACGGTGCGATCTTCCCGTGATCCGGCACCCGCGCGCCGATGGTGAGGATCGTCTCGATTTCCTCAGCCGAGGGACCGGGTTCGCTCATGTCGCGCGGTTTGACCGAGCGGCGGGTGCGCAGGAAATCGATGATGTCGGACATGATGCTCTCTTGAAATGGATGTTTTCTTGAACCTGCTGACGGAGCGAAGGATGGAGCGCGGGACGTGATGCGTCAGGCCTTGCTCCGCTCCCGTTTGATATCCGGCGGGATGGCTTCCTCCACCAGCGCCGCGATGGCCTCATTGGTCGGCATCACCTTCTGACCCTCGCTACCAAGGCGGCGGACGGAGACCGATCGGCTCTCGGCTTCCTTCTTGCCGACCACGAGCAGGGCGGGGATCTTCGCCAGCGAGTGTTCGCGCACCTTGTAGTTGATCTTCTCGTTGCGCAGGTCGATCTCGACCCGAAGTCCCGCGCGCCGTGCGGCGGCGGCGACCTCTTTGGCATACTCGTCGCCGTCGGAGGTGATGGTCGTGACGACCGCCTGCACCGGCGCAAGCCAGAGCGGAAAATTGCCGGCGAAGTGCTCGATCAGGATGCCGATGAAGCGTTCGATCGAACCGCAGATCGCGCGATGCACCATCACCGGCGCCTTCTTGGCGCCGTCGGCATCGATATAGAACGCGCCGAACCGCTCCGGCAGGTTGAAGTCGACCTGCGTGGTGCCGCATTGCCAGTCGCGGCCGATGGCGTCGCGCAGCACGTATTCGAACTTCGGGCCGTAGAACGCGCCTTCGCCGGG
>JBIQHO010000044.1:0-16174 GCA_044508545.1 Bradyrhizobiaceae bacterium
CGTTCCTCGACGATGAAGATTTCCTCGAGCCCGACAGCGAATTCACGCACGCCCTGCGGCTCCAGCGGCCAGGGCATGCCGATCTTGTAAAGCCGCAATCCAATCCTCGCGGCGACCTGCTCGGTGATCCCGAGTTCGCGCAAAGCCTGCCGGATATCTTCGTAGCTTTTTCCGGACGCCATGATGCCGAACCGTGCATTCGGCGAGTCCATGGTGATGCGGTTGATCCTGTTGGCGCGCGCAAACGCGACCGCGGCGAAGCCCTTATGGTCCTGCAGGCGCCGGTCCTGATCGTAGCGATCGTCGGGCCAGCGCAGGTTCAACCCGCCGGGCGGCATCTCGAAATCGGACGGCGTGACAAACGGGGTCAGTTCATCGGCGAGGTCGATCTCGGCGGTGGTCTCCACCGTCTCGGTGATGACTTTCATCCCGACCCAGCAGCCGGAATAGCGCGACATCGCAATGCCGAGCAGTCCCATCTGGATCATTTCATGGATCGAGGACGGATAGAGATAGGGCATCAGCGCCGCAATGAATGCGTGGTCCGACTGATGCGGCACGGTGGAGGATTTGGCGCCGTGGTCGTCGCCGGCCAGACACAGCACGCCGCCGTGCCTCGCCGACCCCGCGGCGTTGCCGTGCCGGAATACGTCGCCGCAGCGGTCGACGCCCGGCCCTTTGCCGTACCAGATCCCGACCACGCCGTCGTAGGCCGCACCCGGCGAGAGATGGAGTTGCTGCGAACCCCATACCGCGGTCGCCGCGAGATCCTCGTTCACGCCGGGCTGAAATTTGATGTTGTAGCGTTCGAGATGGCTGCGCGCGGCGAAGAGTTGCTGGTCGTAGCCGCCGAGCGGCGAGCCACGATAGCCGGAAATGAAGCCGGCGGTATTGAGGCCGGCGGCGCGGTCGCGACGGATTTGCGCCATCGGCAAACGAACAAGCGCCTGAAGGCCCGTCGTGAAGATGTGGCCGGTACCTTGGGTGTATTTCTGATCGAGACTGATCGGACCCTGATCGATTCCCATTGCACCCTCTGCTCGTGGCTGCGACGGCATTGCCAGAGTTAGTTATTCCGAGCCTCCACAACCAGTCTTTATCGCTTCCTGAAAGGAAGGATTCCTGGAATCGGCAGCCGGGCCGGGGCGTTTCAAGGAGCGCAATTTCGTTACGAATGGATCCCCAGGAATAACAGCTTGTGTCGTCGCAAGATCCCGCCGCGCAAGGACATGGCGGCCGGGAATCCGGCCGGATCGCTTGACCCGCAAACGCGACGTGATGAGCCTCAGCCGGAGAACATCGCGTTCAGTTCGCCGGCGGGATAACCTGCGCCGAGCCCATCAAAAGTACCCTTCGCCGCGATCTGCTTCGCCGCACCGAGAAAGCCGCCCCACGCCACGCGCGCCAGGGCGCCGCCGACGCTGATGCGGCGCACGCCGAGATCGGCCGCCTCGGCGACGCTCAGCCCGGGCCAGCCGATCAGCAGGTTGAACGGCTTCGGGTGAACCGCCTTCACGGCTGCGGCAATGTCGTCTTTCGATTTCAGGCCCGGGGCGTACAGGCAATCGGCACCCGCGTCCGCGTAGGCCTGTAACCGATCTATCGTCAGCTTGAGGTCTGGCATTCCCCAGAGGAAAGCCTCGCAGCGTCCGACCAGCAGCACGTCGCTGCGATCGTCGTCGATTGCCTTGCGCGCCGCGCGGATTCGATCGATCGCGAGCCTCCTGTCATAGAGCGGCTTGGCTTTGTCGCCGGTGGAGTCCTCGATCGACAGTCCGGCGACGCCTGTCTTCGCCGCGCGTGATACGTTGGCTGCAACGCCGTCGGGTTCGACGGCAAAGCCGTTTTCGAAATCGGCGTTGATGGGAAGATCCACCGCCGCGCACAGCGCGGTCAGATGGTCGCACAGGTTGTCCAGCGTAATGTGGTTGTCGGCCTTGCCGATCGACCAGGCGAACCCGGCGCTGGTCGATGCCAGCGCCTTGAAGCCCATGCCCTGCAGGGCCCTGGCGCTGCCGACATTCCAGGGATTGGGGATCACAAAACAGCCGCTTTCGTGAAGTTGGCGGAACGCAGAGCGTTTCTCGGCGGTCGACGGCATCCTGAAGCCTCCTTCCCGTCACGTTCATAAGGACCAATGCCAGGCGACCGCATATATAGCTGCTTTCTCGACGCGAATGCTTGGGTTATGCTACGCTTGAGGCGCGATTCTGGAATTGTATCCTGATGCGGCAGGAACTCCTGCAAACGTTGAAATCGAGGGACCACTGGCAACTCTCAGGCGTCGCGTGACGTTTTGAATTTGACGTTCGCCTGCTGCAAGGTCGGCAGCGACGTCGAATTTATTCCACCAGAATGACAACCTGGCGCGGGAATTCAACGCGCGGCCAATGTTGGGGTTTTGATATGCGCATCACGGTGGGACTGATTTTTGCAGGCGCGGTTTCATTATGCGCGACGACAGCCGCGTGGTCACAGACGCCGAGGGGAGCGCCGCAACCCGCGCCCGCGGCCGTTCCAACTCCTGCGCCGACGAGCGGACCGAAGGTCGCCTGCAACGGAAACCCCGATGCGCTCGGCATCGCGCGCGTGGTGCAGGTCGATACCACCGGCGGCCCGGGGTTCGGCTTTGAACATTTCAAGCAGCTTGATTTCCTGCGCGACAAGGAAGTGGTGCTGACGTTCGACGACGGCCCGTGGCCCGGACATACGCCCGCGGTGCTGAAGGCGCTCGCGGACCAGTGCACCACGGGCATCTTCTTCTCGATCGGCAAGCACGCGACCTACCATCCTGAAATCCTGCGGCAGGTTGCCGCCGCGGGACATACGGTCGGCGGGCACACATGGTCGCACGCCAACCTCAACAACAAGAAGCTGTCCGAAGCGCAACGCAAGGACGAGATCGAGAAAGGGTTCAGCGCCGTCAAGTGGGCGCTTGAGGCGGCCCCTGCCCCGTTCTTCCGCTTCCCGGCGCTTCAACATCCGCCGGAGATGGTGACCTACCTCGGAGAGCGCAACATCGCGATCTTCTCCTGCGACGTCGACTCGTTCGACTTCAAGGCACGCAAGGCCGAACAGGTGGTCGACAACATCTTCAAGAAACTCGACAAGGTCGGCAAGGGCATCATTCTGATGCACGATTTCCAGAAGCATACCGCCGAGGCACTGCCGGAGATTCTGCGCAGGCTGAAGGCCGGCGGATACAAGGTCGTGCAGATGAAGGCCAAGGCGCCGGTCGAGACGCTCGCTCAATACGACGAGGAACTGAAGAAGGACACCAAGCTGCCGACCGTGAGTTCCCGGCCCGTCAACAGCGTCATCCAGACGATCTCCGAATAGCGCGCAGCGACCTGGATATGCTTCGCATCGAAGGCTACGTCATCGTATCAGTGGACGGAATGCTCGCTGATGCGAACCATGTGATGCCCCAGGCGCTGAAATTCAAAGGCGACCTTGACTTCTTCACCGCCGGGCTGGACTGCGCGGACCTCGTCGTGCATGGCCGGAATTCGTATGAGGATCAGCCCAACTCACCGCTCCGGAAGCGGATCATATTGACCCATCGCGTCACGGATATCGCCGCCGATCCCAACAACCCGAAAGCGACTTTGTGGAATCCTGCCGGCGCCTCGTTCGAGGACGCCTGCAACCGCGCCGGGGTGCGCGACGGAACGGTCGCGATTATCGGCGGGCCGTCCGTCTTCGAAATGTTTCTCGACCGATACGATACATTCTGGCTGTCCGAGGCTCCCCGCGTAACGCTGCCTGGCGGCGAAGGCTGTTTCCCGCGCGTTCCCGACGAGTCTCCGCAAGCCGTGCTGATGGCGCATGGGCTGCAACCCCGCGAGACCAGGATACTCGACGCGGCGAACGACGTTCGCGTCACCGCGTGGCGTCGCGGGCCATAGAGTTGACAGAACGCCGTTCTTCGAACGGCTACGCCTGGCCACGACAGACCCATCTTGTTTCTGTTAAAATGCGAACCGCCTACAGCGCGGCGAAGACCGTCCGCCATATTCAACCGAACAAAGCGGGTTGCTGCCGACTCGTGCGTTCCTGCGCCTCCACCACCGCCACGGCCGTCATGTTGAGGATGCCGCGCGCCGTCACCGACGGCGTCAGGATATGCGCGGGCCGCGCGGGGCCAATCAGAATGGGACCAACCTGCAAGCCGCCGCCAATCACCTTGATCATCTGATAGGCCGCGTTCGCCGCATCGAGATTGGGCAGGATCAGGACGTTGGCGACACCGGTGAGCCGCGAATGCGGCAGGATCAATTGCCGCGCCGATTCCGACAGCGCGGTATCGCCCTGCATTTCTCCGTCGGCCTCGATCTCGGGATGGCGTTCATGGAACAGATTGGCGGCGCGACGCACTTTACACGACGACTCCGTATGATAGCTGCCGAAATCGGAATGCGACACGAACGCGATCTTCGGCTTGATGTTGAAGCGCTGCACATGCACCGCCGCCCGCGCAGCGATGTCGGCCAGTTCCTCCGCCGAAGGGTTTGGACGAACCTGGGTGTCCGCAATGAAATAAGCGCCCTTGCTTGTGATCATCAATGACAGCGCGGCGAAATCGCTCGCGCCGGGCATGTATCCGATGATTTCCCTGATGTGGCGAAGGTGCCGCATGTAGCTGCCTTCGATCCCGCACAGCATGGCGTCGGCCTCGCCGCGCACCACCGCAAGCGCGGCGATCACCGTCGCATTGGTGCGGATCGTGGTGCGGGCGACGTCTGGCGTCGCGCCGAAGCGGCCGGCGACGTCGGTATAGGACTGCACATATGAACGGTAACGAGGATCGTCCTCGGGATTGATGAGGTCGAAATCCCTACCGGCCTTGATCGCGAGACGCAGACGCCTGATCCGCGTTTCCACCACCGACGGACGGCCAACCAGAATCGGACGCGCCAGTCGCTCCTCAAGCACCTGCTGGGTTGCCCGCAGCACCCGCATATCCTCGCCCTCGGCGTAGATCACCCGACAGGGCTGGGTTTTCGCCTGGGTAAACACCGGCTTCATGACGAGGCCGGAGCGGAACGCAAAGCGCTCAAGCCGTCCCTGGTATTCGTCGAAATTCGTGATCGGCCGCGTCGCAACGCCGGACGCCATGGCGGCCTTCGCAACCGCGGGCGCGATACGCAGGATCAGCCGGGGATCGAACGGACTCGGAATCAGCGAACCCGGTCCAAACCCTTCGGTCTCTCCATCAAACCTGATCGCCGCATCGGAGGGCGGTTCGCGCGCAAGCTGCGCGATGGCATCGGCGGCGGCGAGTTTCATGTCCGCGTTGATCGCGGTCGCGGGGACGGGGAGGGCGGCGCGGAAAATGAAGGGAAAGCACAGGACATTGTTCACCTGATTGGGGAAGTCGGAACGACCGGTGCAGATCATGGCGTCGGGCCGAACCTTCCTTGCCTCGTCCGGCATGATTTCGGGGTTGGGATTGGCGAGCGCCATCACCAGCGGCTTGTCCGCCATCTGCGCGACCATCTCCGGCTTCAGCACGCCGCCGGCCGAAACCCCGAGAAAGACGTCCGCGCCCGCGATCACCTCGGCCAGCGTGCGTTTGTCGGTGTTCTGAGCGTAGGCCGCCTTCCACCGGTCCATCAAACGTTCGCGGCCCTGGTAGACCAGGCCATCGATATCGCAGACCCAGATGTTCTTGCGCTGCGCGCCCATCGACACCAGAAGATCGAGGCAGGCGATGGCGGCCGCCCCTGCTCCGGAAGCGACGATCTTGATGTCCGCAAGCGCCTTGCCATTCAGGAGCAGTCCGTTGGTGATGGCGGCTGCGACGATGATCGCGGTGCCGTGCTGATCGTCGTGGAACACCGGAATCTTCATCCGGGCCTTCAACTGCTCCTCGATCTCGAAGCACTCCGGGCCCTTGATGTCCTCAAGATTGATCCCGCCGAACGTCGGCTCCAGCGCCGCGACCGTCTCCACCACGCGCTCGATGGTGTCTGCCGCGATCTCGATATCGAACACGTCGATGCCGGCGAACTTCTTGAACAGGACCGCCTTGCCTTCCATCACCGGCTTGGCTGCGAGCGGACCGATATTGCCGAGACCGAGCACGGCCGTGCCGTTCGACACCACCGCGACCAGATTGGCCCGCCCGGTGAGCGACGCCGCTTCCGCCGGATCGGCGACGATCTCCTCGCAGGCCGCGGCCACGCCCGGGGAATAGGCCAGCGCGAGGTCGCGCTGGTTGGCGAGCGGCTTGGTGGCCTGGATTTCGAGTTTGCCGGGCCGCGGGTTGCGATGGAAGGACAGCGCGGCGGAGCGGAGATCCTCGGAATACGACACGATGAACGCTCCCGCGGCTCTGATCAGTTCATTGGCGGAACGAATTTGACGACAGCGCACAACCGCGTGCCGGTTTTGAATACAACTGCCAAATCCAAAGCCTCACCAGCAATTTACCAGCACTTCCTCGATTCCGGCATTCGCAGAAACGCCTGCGGAAGCAGGTGTACTGCCAGAATCGAACCGCTAGCCCTGCGGCAGATTGAGCCGGATATGAAGCTCGCGCAACTGCTTTGGCGTTACCTCGGAAGGCGCGCCCATCAGCAGGTCTTCGGCCCGCTGGTTCATCGGAAACAGCGATATCTCGCGCAGGTTGGTGGTGCCGCAGAGCAGCATGACGATGCGATCGACGCCGGCAGCCATGCCGCCATGCGGCGGCGCGCCGTATTGAAACGCGCGGTACATGCCGCCGAACCGCTCGACCACCTCGGCCTCGCCATAGCCGGCGATCTCGAACGCCTTCACCATCGCTTCCGGCCGATGGTTGCGAATGCCGCCGGAAGCGATCTCGTAGCCGTTGCAGGTGATGTCGTACTGGAACGCGTTGATCGTCAGCGGGTCCTGATTGTTCAGCGCCTCCAGCCCGCCCTGCGGCATCGAGAACGGGTTGTGCGAGAAGTCGACCTTTTTCTCCTCCTCGTTGTACTCGTACATCGGGAAGTCGACGATCCAGGCGAGTTCGAACCGGTCCTTATCGATCAGGTTCAGCTCTTCCCCGAGCCTGGTGCGGGCAAGCCCTGCGAACTTCCAGAATTTCGCCGGATCGCCGGCAACGAAGAACGCGGCGTCGCCGGCCTTCAATCCGAGTTGAACGCGGATCGCCTCGGTGCGCTCGGCTCCGATGTTGTTGGCGAGCGGCCCCGCGCCCTCATCTCCCTCGCGCCACATGATGTAACCGAGCCCGGGCTGGCCCTCGCCCTGGGCCCATGAATTCATGCGGTCGCAGAACGCCCGGCTTCCGCCGCCCGGCCCCGGTATCGCCCAGACCTGATTCTTCGAATTCTCCAGCATCCGTGCGAACACCTTGAAGCCGGAGCCGCGGAAGTGCTCGGACACGTCCTACATGAGCAGCGGATTGCGCAGGTCCGGCTTGTCGCTGCCGTATTTGCGGATCGCCTCGGCAAACGGAATCCGCGGCCAGTTCTTCGTCACAAGCTTGCCCTTGGCGAACTCCTCGAACACGCCGGTAATGACCGGCTCAACCGCAGCAAAAACATCCTCCTGCTCGACGAAGCTCATTTCAAGGTCGAGCTGGTAGAACTCGCCCGGCAGGCGGTCGGCGCGCGGGTCCTCGTCGCGGAAACACGGCGCGATCTGGAAGTAGCGGTCGAAGCCGGACATCATCAGAAGCTGCTTGTACTGCTGCGGAGCCTGCGGCAGCGCGTAGAACTTGCCCGGATGGATGCGGCTTGGCACCAGGAAGTCGCGCGCGCCTTCCGGCGAGGATGCCGTCAGGATCGGGGTCTGAAACTCGAAGAACCCCTGCTCCTTCATGCGCCTGCGCATCGAATCGACGATGGCGCCGCGGGTCATGATGTTCTGGTGCAGCTTCTCGCGACGAAGGTCGAGGAAACGGTATTTAAGCCTTATATCTTCTGGATATTCCTGCTCGCCGAAGACCGGCAGCGGCAGTTCGCCGGCCGGGCCCAGCACCTCGATCTCGGTGACATAGACCTCGACGTCACCGGTCGGCAGTTCCGGATTCTCGGTGCCGGCCGGGCGGTGGCGTGCCTTGCCGTCGATCCGGACCACCCATTCCGAGCGCAGCTTCTCGGCCTGGGCGAAAGCGGGCGAATCCGGATCGGCCACGCATTGGGTCAGCCCGTAATGGTCGCGCAGGTCGATGAACAACACCCCGCCATGGTCGCGAATGCGGTGGCACCAGCCGGACAGGCGGACCGTCTGGTCGATGTGGCTGTCGCGGAGCGCGCCGCAGGTATGGGACCGATAGCGATGCATGGAAATCCTGCAAGAATTGCGTCAGAGGCGGGAATCAGGGCCCAGCCGGATGGAGAGCGTCAGCGGTTTACCCGAGCGGGGGAAGCGCGGCAACCGAATGACGGAACCTGCGATGGCGGCCCGGGATGTCGTTCTTGACCGGAAAAGTTGGAGAAAAACAAGATCGTGCCTGCCGAATGCGGGGCGACAAGGGCAAAAAGACGGGTTATGGAGCGCTCATGGACCTTATCACGACCAGCGCGGGACTGGCATCCGTCTGCGCTCGACTTGCCAGCCACCCTGTCATCACGGTCGATACGGAATTCCTCCGCGAGACCACCTACTATCCGCTGCTTTGCGTGCTCCAGATGGCGAGCCCCGACGAGGCCGTGGTGGTCGATGCACTTGCCGAGGGAATCGACCTGAAGCCCTTTTTCGAGCTGATGTCGAACGAGCGCGTCCTGAAGGTGTTTCACGCCGCGCGTCAGGACGTCGAAATTGTCTGGCACCAGGCCGGCATCATCCCCCAACCGGTCTTCGACACGCAAGTAGCCGCCATGGTGCTCGGCTATGGCGATTCCATCGCTTATGACGCCCTGGTCGAGCGTGTCACCGGGCATCGGCCGGACAAGACCCATCGCTTCACCGACTGGTCGCGCCGGCCCCTGACCAGGGACCAGCTCGAATACGCGGTGGCGGACGTCACCCATCTCCGCGACGTCTTCGCCGCCCTGGATGCCGACCTCAAGAAGCGCGGCCGCAGCGACTGGGTCAGCGAGGAGATGGAGGTTCTGACCTCGCCGAAAACCTACGACTTCCAGCCCGAGCGTGCATGGGAGCGCCTGAAGACCCGCGTCCGCAAGCCCAAGGATCTCGCCGTGCTGATGGAAGTGGCGGCCTGGCGCGAACAGGAAGCCCAGAGCCGGAACGTTCCGCGATCGCGGGTGCTGAAAGACGACGCCGTCGGCGATATCGCAACCCATGCGCCTGCCAGCCCGGAGCGGCTGGCCGCGCTGCGCTCGCTGCCCAAAGGCTTCGAAAAATCGCAGTGGGGCGCCGACATCGTCGCCGCGGTCCAGCGCGGTCTCGCCCGAGACCCGCGCACGCTCCCGAAGATGGAAAAGCCGCGCAACAACTCCAACGGCGCCGCCACCGTTGAACTCCTCAAGGTCCTCCTTCGGATGACATCCGAGCGCCACGCCGTGGCCAGCAAGGTGATCGCCACGGTGGACGATCTGGAGCGGATCGCGGCGGACGACCAGGCCGATGTCGGCGCGCTGCACGGCTGGCGGCGCGAGCTGTTCGGCGAAGCCGCGCTCGCGCTGAAGCATGGCAAGCTGGCGTTGGCGATCGAAAAGGGCCGCGTGGTGCGCGTGGAGCGGGGCTGAGGTCCTCTGTCAGATTTGCCGGATGCTCGCGAAATCAAAATGTGAGTTCGGCGGATTTTCCCCGATGCGGATCATATGATCATTCACAAAACGATAGGGCGGCACCGGAAGATTGTACGGCGCCGGCACGCCGCTGAACACGCGCCCTGCAAGATCGTATTTTGAACCGTGACAGGGACAGAAGTAGCCGCCGAGCCAGTCGGCCACCGGCTCGCTCGCACTTGGGTCCGGATAGTAGAGCGGAATGCATCCGAGATGGGTGCAGATACCGACGAATACGCCGTAATTCGGATTAGCCGAACGGTGCCAATTTTGGGCGTATTTCGGCTGCTGCATCTCGTCGGACTGAGGATCGGCCAGCCGCTCGATCAGCTTCGAACTCTGAAGCGTCTTGAGCGCCGCGGCAGGACGGTTGACCACGAAGATCGGATGATCGCGCCAGTGAACGGTCACCTGCTGGCCGGGTTGCATCTTGCTGAGATCGAGTTCGACCGGACCGCCGGCTGCGAGCGTCGCCTTGTCCGGTTCTAACTGCGCGACCATCGGTACGATCGTCGCTGCAATTCCAACGGTACCTATGGCGGCGGTGGCGACATAGAGGAAATCACGGCGGCTCGGACGACCGGCTGATGGTTCTTTGACGCGCTCGTAGGGAGAGCTTTCGGTCATGGCTTGCTCCACGAAATACTGGAGCCCCCATGCCGGATGATTGCCTCGATAAGAGATCACACCGGCATCACGATAACCGGCACGATGCGATTTCGAACAACCGCCGCAGTTCACAATGATGGGATCGAGAAAAAACAACCGAGACCATCAACGGAGCACGATCGAACTCGAACGGCCGACAAGACGCGCCAGTTGCTTGAACCGGCCGCCGACGCGATCGGCGACCAGATCAACCAGCCGGTGCTCGAACACAAGTTTCAGCTTGCGGCCGCTGCTTCTGAAATGCGTCGCGGGCAACACGCCGGGTCTCGCCGCCGAAACCAGATACGCGACGCGGAAAGCCGTGCCGAGAATGCGCGCCCTCTCGTCCAGGGCCGGTGTTACCAGATCGCGCACCAACGGGGGCGGCCGGTTTGCCTCATTCAGGCCGGCATAACGGTAATACACGGCCAGCGCGACGAACGTCCGCCCCTGATGATCGATGTTGGCGAAATTTCCGTTCATGATCAGATTGAGCGTCTGCTCGCCGCGATAGTCCGGATGGATGCGCCAGCCGATGTCCGAAAGCAGACAGGCGGCGTGGCGCAGCCTGCGATCGTCGTCGGTCTCCCGCAGTTTCACGATCCGGACCATCCGATCGGTCCATCCGATCAATTCGTCGGCATGAGGCGCCGAACGCGACATCAGGCCGTTCAACGTTTGCGCTGCGCAGATCAATCCATCCCTGGAGCGTTCGGCGGCGGGCAGCATTGAATAAAGCAGGCCCTCGCGCACGCCATAGGTCGAAAACGTGACTGTCTTGGGCTTTGCGATCCGAATGATATGTTCCAGCACGAGAGCGGCATACGTCAGCAGCGGCTGCCGCGCATCCGCGACCGCCTCGATATCCGCGAGCGTATGCGACGCTGCGAGACGACGCAGCCGTCGGACGAAATCAAGCGCATCGGCCGCGGGAATGGAATAGCCGTGCATGACGCGAAGCGGGTAGCCGCTCTGGATGATGTGAATCCGCGCCAGCGCCCGCCACGTTCCACCGACGGCATAGAAGGTGCGGCCCTTGCCGGACCTGAGCGGCGCCACGGCGGAAAGCTCATCTTTCACGATGCGCTCGGCGCTCTTCAACGACGTCTTCGATGCGTCCTGCAATGCGAGACTGCCAAGCGGCAACGTGACGCCGCGATGAACGCGATGGCCGCGCACATCGGTCAATTCCAGCGAGCCGCCACCGAGATCCCCGACGATCCCGTTCGGCTTGTGGACGCTCGAAACCACGCCCAGCGCCGCCAGATTCGCCTCCCGCGATCCCGACAGGACTTCGATCGGGACGCGGCAGATGCGTTCCGCCCTGGCGATGAAATCCGCGCCGTTCGTGGCGTCGCGGCAGGCGGCGGTTGCGATGGCGTAAACGCGGCCGACCTTCATCACCTTGCATAGCGCGTGAAAGCGCCGCAGCGACGTCAGCGCCTTCTTGATCACATCGGGCGCGAGAAGGCCGGTGGATTGCACCTCGCGGCCAAGACCACACAACGCCTTCTCATTGAAGATCGAGACGAGGCTGCGCTCCAACGCTTCATAAACGACGAGGCGAACGGAGTTGGAGCCGATATCGATAACGGCGACGCTGGAGCCGGGCTTGCGCCGATGCGTCCGCACATGCTCCCTACGGAGGCGGCTGCCGCTCTGCGCGACGCGTGAGACGACGCGGCGAGGATTCCTTGAGCGACTTTCCACGGCCGGACAGACTCGGGTTCGTCATGAAATAGTTATGCAGGTTGAAGGGCTCCTCACCCTTCGCAGCCTTCATACGCGTTGACGATCCATCCGGCAATAACTGCCAGCTCTGTTCGGTATCCTTCAGGTTCGCGACCATGATCTGCTCGAGAACCTGCTGATGCACCGTCGCATTTTGCAACGGGCACAGGATTTCCACGCGCCGGTCGAGGTTGCGCGGCATCATGTCGGCGGAGGAGATATACACAGCCGCTTTCGGTCCGGGCATGGTTTGTCCCATGCCGAAGCAGTAGATCCGGCCATGCTCCAGGAATCTTCCGATCACGGACTTGACGCGAATGTTTTCCGACAGTCCGGGAACTCCGGGCCGGAGACAGCAAATGCCGCGCACGACCAGCTCGACCGAAACGCCGGCCTGCGACGCTTCATATAGCGCATCGATGATGTCGGGATCGACCAGCGCATTCATCTTCATCCAGATCGCCGCCGGCTTGCCGTGTCGCGCAAAACCGGTTTCGCCGCGAATGTGGTCGAGAATGCGGTTGCGCAAGGTCAGCGGCGACACCGCCATCTTCTCGATGTCGCTCGGCTCGGCGTAGCCGGTGATGTAGTTGAAGACGCGGGCGGCGTCGCGGCCGATGGCCGGGTCGGACGTGAAGTACGACAAGTCGGTATAGATGCGTGCCGTCAAGGGGTGATAGTTGCCGGTCCCGGTGTGAACGTAGGTCGTGAGACCTCCGCCCTCCCGGCGCACCACCATCGACAGCTTGGCGTGCGTCTTCAGTTCGATGAAGCCGTAAACCACCTGCACGCCGGCGCGTTCGAGATCGCGCGCCCAGCGGATGTTGGCTTCTTCATCGAACCGCGCCTTGAGTTCGACGAGCGCGGTGACCGACTTGCCGGCCTCCGCCGCCTCCGCCAGGGCCCGTACGATCGGCGAGTTGTTGGAGGTGCGGTAGAGCGTCTGCTTGATCGCGACGACGTCGGGATCGCGCGCGGCCTGCTGCAGGAACTGCACCACGACGTCGAACGATTCATAGGGATGATGAACGATCAGATCCTTCTGCCGGATCGCGGCGAACACATCGCCGCCGTGATCGCGCACGCGTTCGGGGTGGCGCGGGACGTAGGGCACGAATTCGAGGTCGGGCCGGTCGAGCCGCGTCAGTTGCGACAGCTCGTTCATGGCCAGGACGCCATCCACCAGCAACACTTCGTCGTCGGTGGCCGACAGCGCCCGCTGCACGAATGCACGTAACTCGGCCGGCATCGCGGCTTCGATTTCAAGCCGGATGACGGAGCCGCGACGGCGACGCTTCAAGGCGGTTTCGAACAGGCGAACCAGATCTTCCGCCTCTTCCTCGATCTCCAGCTCGGAGTCCCGGATGATGCGGAACGCCCCCTGCCCCTTGACCGTATAGCCCGGGAACAGCCGGTTGATGAACAGGCTGGTCGCGCCTTCAAGCGTGATCAGCCTGACGGGATCGTCCTTGGCCGCCGGCGGCAGCCGCAGAAACCTGTCGATCTTGCCGGGCATGCGGATCAGCGCATTCATCGGCTTGCCGTCGGCGGTGCGCGCGAGCTGTAGCGCGACGGTGAAGCCTAGGCTCGGAATGAACGGAAACGGGTGCGCCGGATCGATGGCGAGCGGCGTCAGCAAGGGAAAGATATTGTGGAGGAAGTGATCGGCGATCCACGTCCGTTCGGCCTTGGTGACGTCCTTGCCGTCGATCAGGACAATGCCAACTTCGGTCAGCACATTGCGCAGGTCGCGCCAGATCGCCTGCTGGTCGTTTGCGAGATTGGAGACGGTCTGGTTGATGAGCGCGAGTTGTTCCGACGGCGTCAACCCGTCCGGACTGCGTTCGGTGATCCCTTCCCGCACCTGCGCCTTGATGCCGGCGACGCGGACCATAAAGAACTCGTCAAGGTTATTGGCGGAAATCGACAGGAAGCGAACGCGCTCGAGCGCGGGATGGCCGGGATTGACCGACTCCTCAAGCACCCGGCGATTGAAATGCAGCCAGGACAGCTCCCGATTGATGAACCGCTCCGGACTGGTCCGGATCGCGGAGCCCTGCTCCGGTTCTTCTTTTTTACCTTCAACAACAATAGCTTGAACGGAATCCATGGGAGTATTGGGTCCATATCTCATCGAGCCGCCGGCCGGCGGCGCAAACGGCAGCGAAATCATCGGTCAGCTCGATGACGTTTCAATGACATTGACGTTCCGGAGGGCTGGCGCGTCAAGATCGGCCGAAGGGGATGGCGCGGCCGGACCTCCGGCTCTCAGTCCCGACCGCGCAGCAATTCGGCAGCGAGCGCGCGCGTCACCGGCCGGCCCTGCCGCAACGATTCCGCATCGAGCTGGTCGACGGCGTGACGGACCGCGGCGAACGACCGCTCGGTCCGCGTGGCGATGAAGTTGACGACGGTCTCGTCGATGTTCATCTGGCGATCGGCACAGAACTTCACGATCAGCGCCCGCAGCAGGTGATCATCGGGCGGCAGCAGCGTGACCACAGGCACGGCGCGAAGCCGAGACCGCAAGTCGCGCAACCCGATCTCGATTGCGGGCGGAGGCAGCCGCGCCGTCAGCAGGACGAACGCGCCGTCCTCGCGGGCGAGATTCATCAGATGAAACAGCGCCGGCTCGTCGAAGGCAGGCGGGTTGATATCCTCGACGACGAGCGCGCCGGTCGCCAGCGTCCCCGGCACCGCCGCCGCGGTCAGGCCGTGCGCGGTTATCGAGCGAGCGCCCGCCCGCTCCGCCCAGATCGCGGCAAGATGGCTCTTGCCACAGCCTTCGGGGCCGGCAAGCAGCATGATCCGGTTCGGCCACTCCGGCCAGCTCTCGACCAGCGACAGCGCCGCCGCGTTCGCCGATCCTTCAAGAAAATCGTCCCGCGAAAGGCTTTCAGCGTGCGGCAGCGCGAATGCGAGCTGACGGGGTCCGGGGCGGCCTGCCACGCATCTCCTCCATGCCAGATCCAGCGCACCATCGAGCGATTTTCATTTCTGCTCGATAGTGCTCATGTGGCGTCCCCACTCCACGAGATAGAGGGAGACCGAAACCAGGGTCAAGATCGCGATGGCGGTCATCAGAACGCCCTCATAGGGCGAGGAATCGAACCCGAACCCCAGCGCGGCCAGCACCAGCGCCGCGAACGCGACCTGTGCTCCCGTATTGAGCTTGGAGACCATCAGCGGCTTCATGGGTATCGGCTTGTTGAACAGCCACGACACGATCACGGCGCCGACGATCATGATATCGCGCGAAACGACAAGGATCACGAGCCAGCGGGGAACGGCGCCCAGGATGCCGAGTGTCACGAAGATCGAGACCAGCAGCGCCTTGTCGGCCAAGGGATCCAGAAGCGCGCCCAGTTCGCTCGCCATGTTGAAGCGCTTGGCGAGGAATCCGTCCACCGCATCGCTGACACCGGCGACTACAAAGATCGCGAAAGCGATTTCCATCTGATTGGAAGCGATAGCCCAGATAATGATCGGCACCAGCAGGATACGACCGAGTGTAATAATATTTGGAATACTCACGCGACGCTTCCCGCCCTCCGGGCCCGTTTTTCGCGCCGACCGGCGCGGGATTGAGGCTTCCGCGCCCCGGAACAGCCTCTTGTCTACATAGTATATTCCGGGCGGGCTTTACGAGCCATTGCGCAGGTCCGGAATCCCACGTAACCAGCCGGGAAGTTCTGGACGCAATCGCATGACCGACCGCAAAAACGGCCTGACCTATGCCGCAGCAGGCGTCGATATCGATGCCGGCAACCGGCTGGTCGACCTCATCAAGCCGATGGTGCGCGCGACCGCCCGCGCGGGCGCGGACGCTGAAATCGGCGGATTCGGCGGGTTGTTCGATCTCAAGGCGGCCGGATTTACCGACCCGGTTCTGGTCGCCGCCAACGACGGCGTGGGAACGAAGGTCAAGCTTGCGATTGAAACCGGGGTACACGACACCATCGGGATCGATCTGGTCGCCATGTCCGTCAACGATCTCGTCGTGCAAGGCGCGGAGCCCCTGTTCTTCCTCGACTATTTTGCCTGCGGCAAGCTCGACCCCGAAGCTGCGGCCGCAGTGGTCGCCGGCATCGCGGAAGGGTGCCGGGAGG
>JBIQHO010000045.1:0-16168 GCA_044508545.1 Bradyrhizobiaceae bacterium
GGGCCGGCCTGGACCGGGCGCCCGGATCAGGAGCTGATCTACGCCGTGGCGCGCGACGTTACCGGGGAGAAGGCCGCGGCCGAACGGTTGAGGGCGGCGGAGGACGCGCTGCGTCAATCGCAGAAGATGGAGGCGGTCGGCCAGTTGACCGGCGGCATCGCTCACGACTTCAACAACCTGCTCACCGGTATCGTCGGTTCGATGGATCTGATGCGGACGCGCCTCAGACAGGGACGCACCGATAGCGTCGGACGCTACATCGAGGCCGCGATGGCTTCGGCCAACCGCGCCGCGGCGCTGACGCACCGGCTGCTGGCATTCGCCCGCCGACAGCCCCTGGTGCCGAAGCCCGTCGACGCCAATCAGCTCATCCTGTCGCTGGAGGACCTGCTGCGCAGAAGCATCGGCGAAACCATCAATCTGCAAATCGCGTCGTCCGAAAGGTTGTGGCCAACGCTGTGCGACCCGAACCAGCTTGAGAGCGCGCTGCTCAATCTGGCCATCAACGCGCGGGACGCCATGCCGCGCGGCGGCAAGCTCACGATTGCCACCGCCAACACGACCGTTCGCACCGATGACACCGATTCCTCCTCCATGCCGCCGGGCGACTATGTCTGCATCACCGTCGCCGATACCGGAACGGGCATGACCGCCGACGTGGCGGAGCGCGCTTTCGATCCTTTCTTCACCACAAAACCAATCGGCCAGGGGACCGGACTCGGCCTGTCGATGATCTACGGATTCATCCGGCAGTCGAATGGCCACATCTCTCTCGACACCATGCCAGGACGAGGCACGTCGATCAGGCTTTACCTGCCACGCCACGACGGCGTCCCCGAGGCCGATCAGGTTTCTTCCGTCAACAGGGACAGGGTCGCTGCGACCGGCGAAACCGTGCTGGTCGTCGAGGACGAGCCGGTCGTGCGCGGCATCATCGTCGAGATGCTGCACGATCAGGGCTACCAGACGCGCGAGGCCCCCGACGGAGCGGCTGGCCTGCGGATTCTGCAGCTGAACAAGCCCGTCGATCTTCTGCTGACGGACATCGGGCTGCCCGGCATGAACGGCCGCCAGCTTGCGGATCAGGCGCGGAAACTGCGACCTAACCTGAAGATCCTGTTCATGACCGGCTATGCCGAAAACGCCGCGAACGCCGAAGGTTTCCTCCAGCCCGGCATGGATATGATCACCAAGCCGTTCGATCTCGGCCATCTGTCGCAGCGCGTGCGCGACATCATCTCAAGCTGACGCAGCGCATTCGGCGCCGTCATCGTGACGCGCGAACTATCCAGATACGATTGAAGCGAATTGTTCCCTGCTCAGACGCATTTTGCCGGTAAAAAACGGCGGAACGAATGCCCAAGCCCGGACTTTTCTCCTCCGCAACATTCACGATCGGAGGACATTTTATGATCCGTCGCGTTATCGGAACTGCCGCGCTTGCGGTCGCCCTGATGCTTCCAGCCTCTGCCATCGCCCAGGGCGTACCAGGCGGCATCGAGCAGGGTGCCCGCGAAGGTGAACGGGCCGCGGGGCCGGTGGGCGCCGTCGTTGGCGGAACCATTGGCGGAGTTGTCGGCGGCGTCGCCGGTGTGCTGGGCGTCGACCAGCGTCCGCGCTTCCGCCACTATGTTGTCGAGCAACACCGTCCATCCTACCACTATCGTGAGGAGGTTCGCGTCGGCGCAGTCCTGCCGGAAGCCGGCGTGACCTATTATGAGGTTCCGGCCGAATACGGCGCGCCGCAATATCGCTACACGGTGGTGAACGATCGGACCGTGCTGGTTGATCCCAGGACCCACCGGATCGTCGACGTCATCGAATAACGCTGTCTTAATAATGCCGTGTGGATGAGGCCGCCGCCGCAGGCGGCCTCTTTGCGTTCAGGGATGCGGTCTCATACGCAGCCCATCAAAAACGGGTTGCTTGTTCGCTCATGGCCGATACTCGATCCCGGACCGTGTCCGCAGATGAAAGCGACGTCGTCGCCGAGCGGCAGCAGCTTGTCGGTAATGGATTTGATCAACGTGGCGTGATGGCCGCCGGGCAGGTCGGTGCGGCCGATCGAGCCGTTGAACAAAACGTCGCCGACATGGGCGAAGCCCATTTCCCTGTTGAAAAAAACCACGCTGCCCGGCGAATGGCCGGGGCAATGAAGAACGTCGAATTCGAGGGCGCCGATCTTGACGCGGTCGCCCTCTTCGAGCCAGCGATCAGGGGTGAAGTTGCGCATCCCGGTCATGCCGTAATTGCGTCCGCTCTCGACCACCAGATCGAGCAGAAATTCGTCGGCGATGTGCGGCCCCTCGATCGGGACCTTCAGCGCGTCGCGCAACTCCGCGGCACCGCCCACATGATCGATATGACCATGCGTGAGCCAGATTTGCCTGACGCTCACGCCCGCTTTTTCGATGGTGCGCCTGATGAGCGGAACATCTCCGCCGGGATCGATGACCACGGCGTCCCTGGTGGTCTCGCACCACAACAGCGTGCAATTCTGCCGGAACGGCGTCACCGGGATGATGGTGACGCCGGCTTTTGTCGTGGTTCGGTCGTCGGATTGGCTCTCTTGGGTCATGCGTACACAATGCCGGTTGTTTCGGTGCCGCCAAGCGAATTGAGCGGCGTGGCCGATTATACTCCCCGGCACGTCAAAAACACGAACGTCGCCTGCATTCGCGTTTATTTGTTATGATGCCGTCGCAATGGAGTCGAACACCGCACGCCTCGCCGTCATACCTCCGCTGGACCGCCGTCAGTCGGAGACCGCGCTGGCGATTGCGCGCGGAACGGGAAGGCTGTTGCGATCGCTGGGATTTTCTTGCGTCAGCGAGCTGTCGCTGCCGTCGGGAGGACGCGCCGATCTCGTGGCGCTGAATGCAAGCGGCGAGATCTGGATCGTCGAAATCAAGTCATCGGTTGAGGATTTGCGTGCCGATCGAAAGTGGCGGGATTACCGCGCGCATTGCGACCGCCTGTTCTTCGCCTTCACGCGCGATCTGCCGTGCGGGATTTTCCCCACCGACACCGGCCTGATCGTCGCCGACGCCTACGGCGCCCACCTGCATTGCGACGCGCCGGAACATCGCCTGAGCGCGCCGACGCGCAAGGCGATGATGCTCCGCTTCGCATTGGCGGCGGCCCAGCGGCTCAATCGCCTTGCCGATCCGCAAGGTCATGCCGGAGGGGAGTTTTAGAGCGGTTTCAAGCGCAGTGGCGACCGGTTCGCGTAACGAAAACGCGTCAGATCAAAAACATAGAACTCCGCTTCTGATTCCATCCGATTGAGAGCCTCAGCGTGGCGCGCGCTTCGCCAGAATGCGCTGCAAGGTGCGGCGATGCATATTGAGCCGCCGGGCCGTCTCCGACACGTTGCGATTGCACATCTCGTAAATGCGCTGGATGTGTTCCCATCGCACCCGATCCGCCGACATCGGATTCTGCGGCAGTTCGGACTTCTCCGGGTTGCTGGAGAGCAGCGCCGCGACCACATCGTCGGCGTCGGCAGGCTTGGACAGATAATCGACGGCGCCCATCTTCACCGCGGTCACTGCCGTGGCGATGTTGCCATAACCGGTCAGCACGATCGCGCGGGCGTCGGGGCGCTCGCGCTTCAGGGCCGAGACCACGTCGAGGCCGTTGCCGTCGCCCAAGCGCAAGTCCACCACGGCAAAGGCCGGCGCGGACTTTCCGATATGCGCAAGGCCGCCGGAAACGCTGTCGCATGAGGTCACCTCGAAGCCGCGCGTTTCCATGGCGCGCGACAGCCGTTCGAGAAACGGCTTGTCATCCTCGACGATCAGCAGCGAGCGGTCGGCTTGCGGGAAAACGTCGGGCGTAGCGTTCACGATGATACCTCGCGCTTGGTTGGCTTTGAAACATATGGGCGCTGAAAAACGCGCTGCAAGCAATGGCGCATGACGATCATGGTCCCTGGGAGCTAAGCCGTTGTCTCCGCGATTGTTTTAGATGTCTCAAAGCGAACGCGCGGCCACACGATCTGCACCACCGCGCCATGCTCGGGAAACGTCCGGTTGCTGAAGGATACCCTCGCGCCGGTCCGCTCCAGCAGGGTGCGGGCGATAAATATCCCGAGACCGAGACCGCTGCGTCCGCCTTGCGCATCGCCGACGCTGCGGCGGCGCGACAGGTAGGGTTCGCCGATTCGCTTGAGAATGTCGGGGACGATTCCGGGACCATCGTCGGAAATGACGATTCCGACGGTATCGCTGTTCCACCAGGCGTTGACCTCGACGGCGCTGCGAGCAAAGTCGACGGCGTTCTCCAGAATGTTGCCGACACCGTAGAGGATCGCGGGGTTGCGCATGCCGACCGGCTCGTGGTCGCCGGCGGCGCTGATCCCGGTCGTGATCTCGATGCCGAAGTCGCGATGCGGCGCGACGGTTTCCTCGATCAGGGTCGACAGCGGCATGCGGTCGAACGGCGCGCCGGACGACGACAGTTGCGCGATCTTGGCGAGGATGTCGCGGCAACGCTGCGCCTGTTCCCGCACGATGCCGAGATCGCCGGCGAGCCGCTGGGGATCCTGCGCGCCATTCTCCTGCAGGGCTTTTTCCAGTTCGCGCGAAACCAGGAAGATGGTCGCCAGCGGCGTTCCGAGTTCATGAGCGGCGGCAGCGGCGAGCCCGTCGATCTGGGTCAGATGCTGTTCGCGGGCCAGCACCAGTTCGGTCGCCGCCAGCGCGTCGGACAGCTTGCGCGCCTGCTCCGTCACCTGAAACGTGTAGAGACTGGTGACGCCGATCGCGAGCACGATCGAGAACCAGACGCCGGCGAGATAGATCGGCGGCAGGATCAGCGGGTCCTCGGCGTCCCACGGCAGCGGCAAATGCGTGAAGCCCAGGACCGTCGCACAGGCGATCGCGAAGGCGCCCAGCGCCATGGTCAGCCGTGTCGGCAACGCCGTGGCGGAGATCAGCACGGGCGCGAGAAACAGAAACGAGAACGGGTTCTGCAAACCGCCGGTGAAGAACAACAGCACGGCGAGTTCGGTGATGTTCAGCGCCAGCAGCGCCGCCGCATGGCGCGGCTCGAGCCGCTGCATCGGATCGAAAATAACCTGCAAAGCCAGATTGAGCAGCGACGACAGCCCGACGATGATCACGCAGGGAATGATCGGGAGATCAAATTCCAGCCCGTGCGCGACAACGAAGATGGCCGCGAGTTGCCCCAGCGCCGCGAGCCAGCGCAGCCGCAGAATGGTATCCAGCCGAACATAGCGGCGCGGATGGTTGAAATCGGAAGCGGCGACGTCGGTCATGTCTTTCAGCTTATAGCGTTTTCGGACGACCCTCACGACGGGAGAGGGTCTGCGGGCGAGGGCCGCGACTTCGACGCACGCCCATCCGATGCCTTTCAATCCATGCGGCGCAACTTGGGCGCAACTTGATTGTCGCGGGCGGATCGCCCGGCATGTTCTGCGGAACCTGGTGAGCGGAGATATTTTCGCCACATCCGCGCTCGCGCCAAGCATTAACCTACTATATGTAGACCTATAGGGACCGGGGGCGGATTGACGCAGTGTCTCGCAGCGGCCACTATGCTGCGATGCAAAAGGGGATTGAACAGAATGCCTATCGGTGAATTTGGACGACCGCCGGATATGCCGGCGGAAGTCAGTCCGACGATGACGACGCCGATGTACTGGATGTACGAAATGGCGCAGGCGTCGCTCAATCCGGCTCGCGCCGTCACCGACGCGACAAGGATTCTATTTCAGAACCCGCTCAATCCGTGGTCGAACACCGAGTTCGGCAAAACCGTCGCCGCCGGCTGCGAACTGTTCGAGCGCACCACCCGCCGCTATGGCAAACCGGAATGGGACCTGCACGAGACCGAGGTCAGCGGCGTACGCACGCCGATCGAGATTCGCCCGGTCTGGGAAAAGCCGTTCTGCCGTCTGCTCTACTTCGACCGCAAGCATATTCGTCCGCTGCGCAAGCCGCAGCCGCGCGTGCTGCTGGTGGCGCCGATGTCGGGTCACTACGCGACCCTGCTGCGCGGAACCGTCGCGGCGTTCATGCCGACCCACGACGTCTATATCACCGACTGGACCGACGCCCGGATGGTGCCGATCTCCGAAGGGCGCTTCGATCTCGATGACTACGTCGATTACCTGATCGAGATGCTGCACGTGCTGGGCGGAAACGTCCATGTCATCGCCGTCTGCCAGCCGTCGGTGCCGGTGCTGGCTGCGGTGTCAGTGATGGAGGCCGAGGGCGATCCGTGCGTGCCATTGTCGATGACGCTGATGGGCGGACCGATCGATACCCGCAACAACCCAACCGCCGTCAACAACCTCGCCGCCGAGAAGGGCACGGACTGGTTCCGCAACCATGTCATCACCAAGGTGCCGTTCCCGCATCCCGGCGTGATGCGCGATGTCTATCCGGGCTTCCTGCAGCTCAACGGCTTCATCAGCATGAATCTCGACCGTCACATGGCCGCGCACAAGAGCCTGTTCAAGAACCTGGTCAAGGGCGACGGCGATCTCGTCGACAAGCACCGCGATTTCTATGACGAGTATCTCGCGGTCATGGATCTGACCGCGGAATATTATCTGCAGACGGTCGATGTCGTGTTCGTCAAGCACGCGCTGCCCGAGGGCAAGATGACCCATCGCGGCCGGCTCGTCGATCCTTCGAAGATTGTGCGCGTCGCGCTGATGACGGTGGAGGGCGAGAACGACGACATTTCCGGTCTCGGCCAGACCAAAGCGGCGCACGCGCTCTGCACATCGATTTCCGACAGCCGGCGGGTTCATTACGTGCAGAAGGGCGTCGGCCATTACGGCGTGTTCAATGGCTCGCGCTTCCAGTCCGAGATCGTGCCGCGCATCAACGATTTCATGCAGTCGGTCGCCACAACGCCGGTGCACGCGTCGCTCCGCGCGGCGGCGGAGTGAATCTGGATAACACTTGAACCGCTCTCCGTCGGGGCGGCAGGATCCGGCCAGCTTGATGACCAGTTCAGCCCGCTTCATGTCAGACACTTGCCGGGCCTTCTGATTGAGCATGATCTGACCCGAAAACCGGTTGCCACTTTTCGGGATCATGCTTCTGATTGAGCCGATCTGACCCGAAAACCGGTTGCCACTTTGCGCTGGCGCGGCTCTGTTCGCGCTGGCGCGGCGCTCCGCGCCGGGATCATGTGCTCCATGGCGTTTGAGAGCGAAGCATGTGAAGCATGTCCTCGGGCTTGACCCGAAGATACCGTTCCGGGCGAAAAAACGCATCAAATCTTGAGGCCCGCTTTTGATTCCATCAGCAGCGAAAAGGCTCCAAGCCGCCGGAATTCCCGGACATTCGGCCCGGTTTGAGCGAGTGCAAAGGATGACTTCAGATTCAGATAATGGGTCGCCAAATTTGATTGAATGAATCTCGGATATTTTGTTCCGATACGCATTCCGTAGAGGTTTTATGGACCTCCACTACTGTATATTGGGCAAATGATTTGTTTTTGCGCCGAGCGATTCGACTGGCGGCGGTTATGGCAAAGTCCGGGCGCTACCCCCGCCCCCGGATTTGCTGAAATGGCCCGCGCACTTCTCTATCGACGTCCCGCCGAACCGTCCCGGCTTCTCGTTAAGCACGGCTCCCAGATTTATTCCGTGCGTTTGCGCCGTCATCGCCGCGCCCGCCGCTACACATTGCGAATCCATCCGAGCGATCGCGAAGCGATCCTGACTATGCCGCCGCGAGGAACGCTCGCAGAGGCCAAGGACTTTGCGCAACGCCACAGCGGCTGGATCGCGGCGCGGCTCGGGCGGCTGCCGAAGGCGGCGCCGTTCCACCATGGCGCGGTCATTCCGCTGCGCGGCGTCGCTCACCGGATCGTGCATCGCGCAGGCGAGCGCGGCACGGTGTGGACCGAAACACGTGACAGCGGCGAGCGGATCCTCTGTGTCGCCGGCGGGTTCGAACATCTCGACCGGCGCGTGCACGACTTTCTCAAGCGCGAAGCACGGCGCGAGCTGCAAAAAGCCGCGCAACGCTACGCCGATATGCTGGACGTCAAGGTCAAGCGGCTTTCGATCCGCGACCAGTCGAGCCGCTGGGGCTCGTGCACATCGGCCGGATCGCTGTCGTTCTCCTGGCGCCTCATCCTGGCGCCGCCCTTCGTGCTAGACTATCTCGCCGCCCACGAGGTCGCGCACCTCGTTGAAATGAACCACTCGCCGCGGTTCTGGAAGGTGGTGGCCCGTATCTGCAATCACGTCGAGCGCGCCAAGCGGTGGCTCAACGCCGAGGGCAACGATCTCCATCGCTACGGCATTCAGGACTGATCCGCGCCGTGACGTGAATGGAAGGCCGGTTGCCGCCAGCAACGCGCCGTCGCGTTCAATCCGGCGCGTTGATCGTCCCTGACGGCGGCGACTTCTCGCCAAGCAGGACGCCGTTTACCACCAGACCGTATTTCGATGTCGGTTGGTCATGGAACCGCTTGCGGGTTTCCGCCACCGAGTCGACGAACCGCGGATCCTGCGGACGCTCCTGACTGTCCATGTAGGTCGCGATGTCCCACGCCTCCTGATCGCTCAGCGAGCCGCCGAGACCGAGCGGCATATTGGCCTTGATGAAACCGGCGGCGTTGTTGATCGAGGTCATCCCGGCGCCCCAGTTGAACGACCGCGCTCCCCACAATGGCGGGAACACGGTTTGTCCGTCGACCGATTTCTGTCCCTGGCCGTCCGCGCCGTGGCAGAGCGAGCAGTGTTGCGCATACGCCTTGGCGCCGCGATCATAATCCGCCGGCTGATCCGGGGCTTTGAGCTTGGGATAGCCCTGACCTTTCACCACGACGCCGGTCGGACCGCCCCTCGCCAGGAAGTAGGCGTAGCTCTCCAGCGCCACCAGCACCTTGTCGTTGAAGGGCGGCGCCTTGCCGTTCATGCTGTAACGGAAACAGCCTTGCAGCCGCTCCTGGAAGGTATTCACATGGCCGTTCTTGGCCCGATAGGCCGGGTAGAGAAGATAGGCGGCGCCGAGCGGCGCTGAATTCGGCTGACGACCGCGATCGATGTGGCAGTTCGCACAACTCAGGTCGTTGCCGACGAAGCCTTTTGCATGGCGCCGGGTATCGTGAAAGATCGCCTCGCCGAGCCGTATCATGTCGCCGAACGGTCCGTCCGGAATGTCGCTCTCCGCGGGCGGCGTGTAGGAGGGACGTGCGGCTTCGGCTTTTTGCGCCGGAGGCGGCTGCGGTGTTGCACCTGTCGCCGGAGTTGCTGCGCCCGACAGAACGTATCCGGCAACGCCGGCGGCCGCGAGGACGAGAACGGCCGCGGCCGGGATCGAAGAGGCAACCGGATGGCGTGTCATGGCTTGGTCTCCGATGCAGCGGTCGGCGCCGCCACGGGCAGGCTTTCATAGTAGGCGGCGACGCTTTTGATCTGGTCGTCGGTGAGCTTGCCGGCGACGTTGGCCATCAAGCCCATGGGATCGGTCTTGCGATCTCCGGCCTTCCACGACTGGAGCGCTTTCTCGATATAGACGGCCCATTGTCCGGCCAGGCGCGGAAAGTCGGTTCCGACCCCAAGGCCGGCGGCTCCATGGCATTGCGCGCATCCTGGCAGGTCCTTCGACCAGTCGCCGGTTGCGGCGAGCTTTGCGCCTGCGGCGATCACGGCGGGGTCGGCCGGCGCGGTCTCTGACTTCGGCGTCACCATATCGGCATAATAGCTCGCAAGAGCTTTCTTCTCGCCATCCGACAGGTCGGAGGCGATCATCATCATGATGCGGTTCTTGCGCGTGCCGTTCTTGAAGCCCGCAAGCTGGCGTTCGAGGTATTGTGCATTGAGACCCGCAAGACGCGGCGCGCCTGTTGCCGGCTGGCCCTCTCCCTGCTTGCCGTGACACGGCGCGCACGACGCCGCTCCGGGGGGTACCGCGTTCGCGGTGGTGTTTTTCCCATCCCCCGCAAGCACCGGCAGCGCCGACATGCCGAGAAGCAGTAATGCTGCGCCTGCCATCGATCTCATTCGGTTGCCCCCGCCTTCATCTCAAGGTTCGCATCGGCAAGAACTTATCCTCGTCCGGACAGAAAAGCACGTCGCAGCGAATATCGCTCGACGACAAAAGCCAAATCCGATTTTGGTTCCGCCAAAATCGAGTCGTGTGGCGAAAGATGGTCCGCCTTCTCGATATTCAACGCAGTTGAATCAGACTCGTCTATCCTTCTGATTGAGCATGATTTATCCGAAAACCGTTTCCACTTTCGGGATCATGCTCTAATGCCGGAAGTGCCTGACGCCGGTGAACACCATGGCGATGCCGTGCGCGTCGGCCGCTTTGATGACCTCCTCGTCGCGCATCGAGCCGCCGGGTTGAATGACGGCGGTGGCGCCGGCCTCGACGCAGGCGAGCATCCCGTCGGCGAACGGGAAGAACGCATCCGACGCCACGACCGAGCCTTTGGTCAGCGGCTCCGCGAGCTTCAAGTCGCGCGCCGCGTCCTCGGCCTTGCGAGCCGCGATTCGCGCCGAATCGACGCGGCTCATCTGCCCCGCCCCGATGCCGACGGTAGCGAGGTTCCTGGCATAGACGATGGTGTTGGACTTAACGTGCTTGCCGACGCGGAACGCGAAGCGCAGATCGCGCATCTCGGCCTCGGTCGGCGCGCGCTTCGTCATGACCTTCAGCGGCATGTCGTCGACGACGGCGTTGTCGCGGGTCTGCACCAGAAGCCCGCCCGCCACCGTCTTTGCGCTCACTCCGCGCGCGCGAGGATCGGGCAGGCCGCCGGCGAGCAGCAGACGCAGGTTCTTGCGCTTGCCGATGATGGCGATCGCCTCCTCGGTCGCGTCGGGCGCGATGATGACTTCGGTGAAGATGCCGGCCACCGCATTGGCCGCATCAGCGTCGAGCGTGCGGTTGAAGGCGATGATGCCGCCATAGGCCGATGTGGTGTCGCAGGCGAGCGCCTTGCGATAGGCGTCGGCGAGATCGGCTCCTTCCGCGACGCCGCACGGGTTGGCGTGCTTGATGATGACGCAGGCCGCGGTGCGCGCCGCATCGAATTCGGCGACGCATTCATAGGCCGCGTCGGTATCGTTGATGTTGTTGTAGGACAGTTCCTTGCCCTGCAACTGCCGCGCGGTCGAGACCCCCGCGCGCCGTTCGGGCGTGCGGTAGAACGCAGCGCTCTGGTGCGGGTTTTCGCCGTAGCGCAGCGTCTGCGCAAGACGGCCGCCGATGGCGCGATAGTCCGGCGCGTCGGTCTCAAGCTGCGCCGCGAACCAGTTGGAGATCGCGGCGTCATAGGCGGCGGTGCGCGCGTAGGCCTTGGCGGCGAGGCGCTTGCGCAAGGCCAGCGTGGTTGCGCCGGCGTTGGCGGTAAGTTCGTCGAGCACCGCCCGATAATCCTGCGGCTCGACCACGACCGCGACGTCGTCGTGATTTTTCGCGGCGGCGCGGATCATCGCCGGACCGCCGATGTCGATGTTCTCGATGCAATCCTCGTAAGCCGCGCCTTTGTCGACGGTCGCCTCGAACGGATACAGATTGACCACCAGCAGGTCGATCGGCGCGATGTTATGATCCGCCATCGCTTTGGCATGATCGGCGTTGTCGCGGATCGCCAGCAGGCCGCCATGCACCTTCGGGTGCAGGGTCTTGACCCGGCCGTCCATCATTTCCGGAAACCCCGTCAGGTCGGAGACGTCGCTGACTTTCAGCCCGGCCGCGGCGATCGCCTTGGCGGTGCCGCCGGTCGAGACCAGATCGATGCCGAAGCCCGCGAGCGCGCGGGCGAATTCGATCAGGCCTGTCTTGTCGGAAACGGAAAGCAGCGCGCGGGTCACGCGGCGCGGTCGGGCGGTCATGGGCAGATCCTCTGTCTGAAGGGATACCTATGCCCAGGCGCGCGGCAGATATGTCCCGCGCTTCCCGATGGTGCTCCATCCAAGGTCGCCAGTCGCGCGAGCGCGGGTTGGTTAGCAGCTTTCGCCGTCCTTCACAACGACCGGAAAAGACCGGGTCTTACGCCGCTACAGCGGCAATTCCGGCTGCCGGCTCGCATTGCGGCGCGCGGTGGTGGCCGCGGGCGAAGTGGCCGAACGGACGAAATTCCAGCGCACGCTGGGAGCCTCCCGGGCATTCTGATGGATCACGATCTGCGCGCTGCGGCGGGGACCGTCGTTGCCGGCGAGAAACACGCTGTCTTCGAGGTCAACGCGGTCGTCGGGCGCATCGAACGTCCAGACCTCGCGGTTTTGCAGCACCAGCATCACCCCGTGCCCGTCGCTGAGGCGACTCGCCTTGATCGACGGATGCAGGTGAAACCGCAACGCGTAGTCGATCCGGCTGCCCTTCATGCGGCCGCCGGGCGCGGGCGCCAAGGTGTCTTCGCCCTCCAGCCGCGCGCCGTCATGCGCGATCGTCAGGACACGGCGATGGATCAGGCCGAAGCGGGCGAGATAGCCGTCGTGCGAAGCCGTCAGCCGTTCGCCGTCGTCCACAGTCTCGCGAAAGCTTTCGACATTGCGCGGGCCGCCGACGATCGGCGCGCCTTGCAGCAGCCGCTTCATCGCCGACCGCTCGACGAACTGGCAGGATGATGTCTCATGGCAGGTCAGCGTGGAATGCGCCGGCGTGGTGCGCGCGAAGGCGCGCCAGGTGTCGCGGCTGGTCGAGGGCGTGCCGCAATTGATGACGATCCGGTTCAGTCCGGAGGACAACTCGAAGGACAGGCAGCCGGCATGCGCCTCCTCGCTGAGGTTCGATGGCGGCGGCGGTCCGGTATCGACGATCAGCGTGGTCGCGCCGGCATCGAGGCGCTGGAAGCCGGTGTGCGGCATGTGAGCCATCGGTATGCCGCGGGTGTCGTCATAGGCCAGAAGCGTTGCCAAAAGATCCGACGGCGTGCCGCTCATGCCGTTGAACAGCGCAAAACTGCCGTCGCCGTGACGGAAGAAACGCAGCATGGGCATCATGCGGTCGATGGCGTTCAATAGCGCCGACGGCGGCGCGATGTTGCGCGCCGCGAAGGTCTGCCGGAGCGGCAGCAGGTCGATCAGCAGTTCGATCAACGCGCCGGGATTGCGCGAGACATGGCCTCCATCGGGCAGGATCTGCCGCCGCAATTCGTCGGACAGCTTGCGCGTCGCGGTGCGGATGGTGCGGGCCTGGTTGGCGAGGCACAGCGAAGCGTAGCACAGCGCGATCAGCACCTGGAGCCGCGGTACGCCGTCGGGCGCGTCGTGCAGGCCGAAACGCAAAAGACGAACGTCGCGGGCCAACGCGCGCAAATAGCGACGATAGAATTTTCCATCGGTTTCGCTGAGCACAAGCGGCGCATGGCACAACAGAGAGACCACGCGGCGCGCCATGACGTCGGCGCGGCGCCCGAGCGGCCGCCGGCGCGCCGGATTCGACATCCAGTCGTCCACCAGCGATCGCGCATTGGCGCGCGTGATCGCGGTATCGGCGGCGCGCAGATGGCGCAGCCAGCCGAAACCCAAGAGCGTCGCTTCCCAGTCCTCGGACGGCGGTTCGAGATCGAAGATCGAGCGGGAACGACAGGTGACGATCTTGCCCGCAAACACGAAGCGGCCGGCATAGATCTCGGCGGCGCGGGTGGCGTCGGCCGTGCGCAGGTCATGCGGCGCGATCGTCAGCCGGTCGGCGCGGCCGGGCCACAGCCGCGACAACGCCGCCGGGCCGTCGCCCGCGCGCGCCAGCGTCCGTCGTGCGAAGCGGCGGAGCAACAGCGTTGAAATGTGTCTGCGATGGGCGACCGACACGCTGCGCCTTCGGTGTGAGGATTTCCGACGAATCCCTTTCAGCTGATGGGGATTCTTTCGCGAATCTTTTTAATCCGGAAAGGCCGGCAACGCACTATCTTGAAATGCCGCGAATCTCCCGAGATCCGGCTTGGATGTCAGGACTTGATCAATCGCGCCGCGTAGAAGCCGTCGAGCCCGCCCAGCCTCGGATCGTCGCGCGGCAGATGGCACGGCAGGGTGCGCAAGTCACCCGCCGGCGTCACCATATCATCCAGTCCGGCTGCGTCCCCGGCGCTGATCGGCGCGCGGCGGATACCGGTCTCGGACGCGAGCAGCGCGGCGACGACCTGCTCGCCCTCCTCAGGTTCCAGCGAGCAGGTGCAGTAGATCAGCGTCCCGCCCGGCTTGAGCAGCGCGAGCGCCTTTTGCAGAAGCCGGTTTTGCAGGACCGTCAGCGCCGCGATATCCGACTCCTGCTTGAGCCAGGCGACGTCCGGATGACGGCGGATGGTTCCGGTCGCGGAGCAGGGCGCGTCGACCAGCACGCCATCGAACCCGCCGACCGCATCATCCTGCCATTCGACGGCGTCGGCGACGAGCGCCCGCGCGTCAAGCGACAGACGGCCGAGATTTTCGCGCAGCCGCGCCACCCGGTTGGGCGAGCGGTCGATCGCGGTCACGTCCGCCCCGGCCTGCGCGAGTTGCGCGGTCTTGCCGCCGGGCGCCGCGCAGAGATCGGCGATGCGCCGTCCTTTGAGATCGCCGAACAGCCGCGCCGGCAGCGCGGCGGCGGCGTCCTGCACCCACCATCGTCCTTCCGAGAATCCGGGCAGCATCGCAATCGGGCCCTGCAACGCGGTGCGAACGGTTCCGGTCGGCAAAGCCTCGCCATGCAGCCGCGCCGCCCAGTGCGCCGCATCGGCCTTGACGGTGAGATCGAGAGGCGGCTCGTGGCCGATCGCCGCGGCAATGGCTTTCGCGGCGCTCTCGCCATAATGTGCGGTCCATCGCGACATCAGCCATGGCGGAATATCGAGCGCCTCCGAGCGGACCTCATCGATCAGGCCCTGGCCCTCGCGTGCGCAGCGACGCAGCACCGCGTTGACCAGCCCGGCATATTTCGCCGCGCGGCGGTCCGATTGCACGAGCCGCACCGACAGATCGACGGCGGCATGATCCGGCACATCCATCCAGAGAATCTGCGCCGCGCCGATCAGAAGCGCGCTCTGGGCGCGGGGCGCGTCGGTCGGGACGCCGCGATCGAGCAGCCGCGACAGCAAATGTCCGAGCGTTCCGAGCCGGCGCAGGATCGTCGCCACCAGGCGCCGCATCAAGGCGCGGTCGCGATCAGCGAGCGCCTTCAGGCCGGGATGCGCGGCCGCGCCTTCGAGCTGTTCGTCGAGCGTGCGACGCTTGTGCAGGACGCCGTCGAGGATATCGGCTGCGATGCGCCGGGCTGCGAGGCCGGGGACCTCGGTAGGCGGTGCGAATCTGGTTGACGGCATGAGGCGGGTAAATCGCTTGAAAGTGAGGGATGGCGGATAAGCATCGTCCCGCGTCCGCGGCAGGACCGGATTCATGACATGCGAATATGCCAAATATAAGAATCGCCACCATGTTCACGCATTCGGAACATGATTTGTGGTGGAAGGCGACTGTTCCGGCGGCGATGATTTCGTCTCACCCGCCGGAGAATCGCGATGGGAGGACTATGACATGGCGGACGAGCCTTCGATCTTGCCGCACAACCATCCGGCCGATGCGCAAAAGCGGCTGACGCCGGCAGCCCGGCGCGCGCTGGCCGAGGCGGAGGCCCGCCGCCGTGCCGCCTCCCAAGCCGCTGCTGCCGGACCAGAAAAGAACCCGAAGGAAATCCAGGGACCGAAAGGCCCCGAGCCGACGCGGTTTGGCGACTGGGAGCGAAACGGAATCGCAACGGACTTCTGAGAGGATCATTTTCCGTCAAATCACTTTCTCAGCTTGCAGTTTGGGTCGAATCGGGCCACATTAGGAAAATGTACCCATATAGCAGAATAAATACGTCGCAGGGATCGCGTTGGCGTGGCCGTCTCTCGCCGATTCTGCCCTGGATTTTCACTTTAGGGGTGGTGGCAGGCACCATGCTGCCAGTCCGCAACTGGGTCCATTGGCCGCCGGCGGTCCTTAACCAGACGTCGCTGCCGTCCCCGACCGACACGCGCGCGATCTGGGCGCGCGCCGCCGATTCCGCAGCGCGGCATCAGGTCGAGGTGATCAGAACGATCGACGGCGACACCTTCGAGGCGCTGGTTCATCTGTGGCCCGGTCTCGACATGACGACACGGGTGCGGCTGCGCGGCATCGACGCTGCGGAAATGAAGGCCGCATGCGCCGAGGAACTGCGGCTGGCGCAAGCCGCGAGCGCCCGGCTGCGCGATCTGCTCA